>JAACFD010000059.1 GCA_009937555.1 Chlamydiales bacterium
AATCAGGTGGAATTGAATTGCACATTTCCCACCCAGTTTGGAGAGCACTATATCTAGGGGTGCTAACCTCCGTCATTTTTCTTGAGTTAAGCCTCTTGAAGAAAGTCATTAATATAGGCAATAATTTTTTCTTTTGAACTCTCTGGTCCTTCATCACTCATCTCTATATGTTTTGTGTCATCCATATAGATAATTTTTGCTCCAGAGTTTGGTAGAACACCTTCATCTGCTACAGTATCATTTGCTCTAATACTTAAAATATTAGAAGCCTCAGGAATGGGAAACCTCAATGAGTCAAGTGAAATGGCCTTTTTAACCATATCAGGATACTTACTAGTAAATAGCATGCTCATGTCCCCTCCATTTGAGTGACCAATTAAAACCACTTTAGTAAAATCCACATTAGTATAAGTTTTTTGAAGTTCAGATAAAACAAACTTGATATTCTGTACCCCCCTCTCCCAAAATGGCAATCTTTTTAACTGAAGATTGCCCGTTCTAGGAAGAGCTGGGTCACTGTCTAAGTCCTGCTGAATGCTCACAACAAAATAGCCTTGCTTAACAAGTTGACTAGCAATGAATGAGTAGCCTGTATTTTCTAGACCATAGCCATGGCTAATAATAGCAGCTGGCAACCTCTCTTTATTTTCTGATCTAAAAGAATTTGCATATATCGTACTAGGAATATATCTAGAACGAGACTCATCGTATAGCATTTTGTTCTCTTGAACTATTTGACTAAGCTCAAGTTGCTTAACAGATGTTTGTTCTAAAACTCCAAAAGCATTAATACTATTTAAAAGTGATGATACATAAAAAGCTGACACAAATAACTTAAAGCACTTCATTAAAACCTCCTAAATTTCAATGCGATAATTTCTTTCAACTAAAACAAAGAGCTAATGACTATAAAGTTAATATTATTAACCCACAAGTGCCTAGAAAATACTAACTAAAGCTTTTGGTGACGCCATTAAAAAAATGACAAAACATTTCTTATATACTAGTAAAATTCTTTTATAAAGATGATACAGGCAACTAATAATGTGAAGTAAGCAAAGCTACGCTGTAAACGCTTCCCATCAAAATGAGAAGAGAGCAATGTTGCTCCCCACATACCGCTCAGAGTACAACAAATCATTAACGGTAAAAGGGGAATTTGAAGCTCAATGCCATTTTGTAAGTCGCCAATAAATCCAATAAGAGACTTTAAGGCAATAATTAGTAAAGAAGCCCCCACAGCTTCTTTCATAGGCATCCCCATAAGTAAAACAAGTGCAGGAATGATTAAAAAACCGCCTCCAGCACCTAAAATGCCTGTTATAATGCCTACAAAAGCCCCCTCAAGCATAACTAACACTGCTGGATGATGAGCATGCTTAGCAGGCTTTAACTGTTTACTATTGCGTAGCATCATGAATGAAGAGCTCACCATAAGTAAAGCGAAGAACACCATGATCCCAAGATCTTTCCCTAATTCAATAGGTTGGGTAAGCAATGGGTCTGGTAATGAAGGAACCAAATACGCCCTTGTAAAGTAAACTGCAGCAATAGATGGCAAGGCAAAGAAAATTGAAGCCTTCAAATTAATGAGACCTTTTCGATAGTACCTAAAAGCACCAAATGCTGCAGTAGCTCCTACTATAAGTAAAGAATAGCCTGTAGCTACTGCTGGAGTTACCCCCATTAGGTATACCAAAATGGGAACGGTTAAAATAGAGCCGCCTCCACCAATAGTCCCAAGTGTAATCCCCATTAATAGCGCTGCAATATAGCCTAGTATTTCCATAACTTCTTCACTAATAATTTTTTCACATTAAATGACATGTGTTTTTGTGTTAAAGAGTTTCAAATATCATTTGATTTTGATAGCTTATCTATTAGAAGTTAAATTAGCAAAAAAACTAATTAAACATATATGTATTATTTTCATCCTAAAACATAAGAGTGAAATAGTTAAGGAGTAAAGTTATGACATTGATACATCAAACCAGTTCTTTAGAACTAAGTAAATGGCTTAAGTCTGGAGAGGCTATACTTATTGATGTCCGAGAGCCTGCTGAATACCGATCAGAACATATCAAAGAAGCTAGAAATTTACCTCTTTCTGAAGTTAGTATTGATGATGCACACCTTCCAGAGCACAGACAAAAAAAATTAGTCATTCACTGTAAATCAGGCAAACGTTCTATGATGGCTTGTGAAAAGTTAAAGTCAGAAAATGCCCCTTTTGACATTTGGAACTTGGAGGGCGGTATTGAGGCATGGAAATCAGCTAACTTACCTATTGAAACCTCAGGAAAAGCCATACTCCCTCTAGATAGGCAAGTTCAACTTACTATTGGACTCATGATACTCACAGGTTTAGGAGCTGCATATTTTGGCTATAAGCTAGGCTTAGCACTACCTCTTATTGCTGGAATAGGGTTAAGCAATGCAGGGCTAACAGGGTGGTGCGGCTTAGCTAGACTTATGGCAAAAATGCCTTGGAATAGGTAGTCCATTTTCGAAAGATAAAATAGGCTCTAAAGCAGATTTTAAAAGCTAAATAAAAGCAAATTACCCCATCCCATCTAACTAGATGTAGGTGACTTAAGTTTATTTTATAAACCTATACGAACTTAATTGCTATAAAAATATCTAAGTCCATATGCTTAACTAAAATTCCTTTCTTAGTTATTAAAAGAAAAATTTAGAGTTAAATATTACCCTACTTTGAGGTTAAAAGTATGTTAAAAGGGCTGGTTATTTTCCCTAGAAAAGAAAGTGAGCTTTTAGAAGATGATTATAGCGTTAAACGCCTTCTAGAAGCTGCTGAAAAGAAGAACATTGACTTAACTATTGTTACTCCAAATCAATTTGAATTAGTGGTTACAAGAAGCGATAGGAAGAGTATTTTAATAGATGATAAGCAAATACCACTACCTGACTTTGTTATTCCTCGAATGGGATCTGACACCTCATACTATACCCTTTCAGTAATAAGACAACTAGGCTACTTAGGTGTTTATGTTTGTAATGATGCCGATGCTATTTACTCTGTTAAAGATAAGCTGTACATGCACCAACAGCTTGCTCACAGTAGTCTAGCAACACCAAACACTATGCTAGCTAAGTTCCCCATTGAAATTTCTGTAGTTAGGCGAGAAATTGGCTTTCCTTTAGTTATTAAAAACGTGACAGGAACGCAAGGTAGCGGAATATATCTATGTGAATCTGAAGATAAATTCATGGATGTTATGGAGCTTATCTACACTAATAATGATAAAGCAAATATTATCCTCCAAGAATTTATCCAAAAAAGCAGGGGACAAGACCTAAGAGCATTTGTTGTGGGAGGAAAAGTTATTGCCTGTATGAGGCGATCATCAGAAACAAGTTTTAAGGCTAACTTTTCAAAAGGAGGAAACGTAGAATCTTTTGAGATTACTCCTGAAATTGAATGGCTTTCAACTGAAACTACAAAGCTATTAAATTTGGATATAGCAGGTGTTGATCTGTTGTTTGATGAGAATGGTTTTAAAGTATGTGAAGCAAACTCTTCTCCTGGATTTCATGGATTAGAGAAAGTTGTAGGTAAATGCATAGCAGAAGATATACTAGACTATATTATCATTCGAACAGGTTCACAAATTAACTAAGAGGTTATATTTTATAATGTGTCGTTTTGTTTCTTTTCTTGGTAAACGCTCTATGCTAATGAGCCAACTTATTGAGAAGCCCGAAAACTCTCTTATCAAACAAAGTCGTTGTGCAAAAGAAGGACTTCATGGAATTAATGCCGATGGTTTTGGCCTAGCCTGGTACTGTCATGATATAGACCCCCTACCTGGAGTCTTTAAATCCACTCAGCCAGCCTGGAATGATAATAACTTAAGGCATATAGCTAATAAGACCCAATCTTCATGTTTTCTAGCACATATTAGAGCTTCAACAGTGGGAGATGTAAACCTCAGTAATTGCCACCCTTTTTCATACAAACAGTTTTCTTTTGTTCACAATGGCACTATACGAGGTTTTAATAAAATAAAACGTCAATTGATCAGTCTTCTAGAAGATGAGCTACTATTTCAAATTAAAGGCTGCACAGATTCTGAATACCTTTTCTTTTTAATCATGCATTTTTTAAATAAGACCCATGACAGCAACCTAGAACAGGCTGTTACACAAGCCTTCCATTGGGTATCAGAAGCTCAAGAGGCCTATTCAGATGATTTTTCTCGATTAAATATTGTCATTTCTGACGGAAAAAAAATGATTGCAACCCGTTTTGTTAATAAAGGTATGGATCCTCTTTCAGTTAACTACCTCTTAACTAATATAAGGCACCCTTTAGAAGAGAGTCCGAGTAATAAGAAAGCTTCATGCATTATTATAGCTTCAGAACCTCTAACAGATTATGAAAATAACTGGAGCATAATAAAAACCAATCATTACCTAACAGTAAGCTCAGACACACTAGAAGTGGACATCAAGCCTTTTTAAGTTAACCTTCTTTTTTATTAGGGTCAAGAAGAGTAAAGTCTACCATTGATTTACAGTAAGTTTCTTTAACAATAAAACCCGACAATATAAAGGCTACAATAGATAACACAAGCAATAGACTAAAAACTAGCACGTAATTTTCAATCGAATAACTCTCTGACTCTTTTACTCCATCTAACAACAAACCTATAATAGGAGCGTTAATTGCAGACAATACAGTTATCATACCATTGTTTAAACCAAAACCAACGGCTACAAACTGCTTTTTAAACTGTTCAGCCATTAGTGCGAAAGTGACTGTTTGTGCGCTCGCACTAAATCCTAGTAGAAAAAATGCGATTAAAAGTAATGATTTCTCAGAGTGATAGAGAAAGCAGTAAACTGATATAACACCTAATAAAGCACATATATATAAAATAGGTTTACGCCTTTGTGTCAAATCTGATAACAAGCCTAAAAGAGGACAACCTACTGCATACCCTATCCATGAAATAGTTATCATGTAGGAAGCATCTTGCACCGACAGACCTTTTAAGACTAAAAAATTCCTGCCCTCATTTTCAGACAGATACTCCAAAGAAAAGTATAGGCAAGCTGATAGTAAAGCAATAGCCCATGGCTGAGGTCTAGAAAACAGACGTTTAAAAGAGCGAGAAAAACTAAATGGTCTATTCAAGATAGTGTATTCGCCTGCTTTTTGAACATTACCTTCAACAAAAAGAGCCACGAGTACAACAAGTACAGCCCCAAAAGCGCCTAATATTAAGAATATCATACGCCAGTCAATACCCTTTGATAAAGATATCTCTTCTAAAGGGCCTGCAGCAAGCATTGGCCCAAGGGTACCAATAAATTGAGATATACCTATAAATATCGCACTATAGCGATGTGGCATCCACTCATGAACCGCTATTAAAAGACAAATAAATCCAAAAGCTGCTCCAAAGCCCATAAACATACGCCAGAAAACGGCAAGTGGATAATTATAAGAGTATGCAAAGCCTATAGAAGCTATAGTACATGCTAAAGAACCTATTAGTAGAGATTTTTTTAAACCAATATTATCAATAATAAGCCCCACAGGAACCTGCATACAGCCATATATTAAGAAAAATATTGTAGAACTCAAAAGCGAGAACTGCAAAGTTGTTAGGTTCAAATCAGACATTAGAGGATGCTGATAAGTTCCAAGGACTGTTCTAAGAAAAAACTCGTATAGAAAAAACAGGGCGCAAATACCCCATACTGTAAAACCTTTTACACTAAACTGTATGTCCACAATAATTAACCTATGTAACTATCAGGCTGTTTTTTATCCCACTCTTCTATAGCATTTTCTGCTTTATCATAGTCTAAAAATGAAGCTACTTTAAATAATTGTAAGCCTTCATAAACTAAAGGAGAGGTATTAATACCTACTACTATTCCTTTTTGAGGTGATGGAATTGGCTCAATAATATCTGCCCCAAAAGGATCGCTAATAGTCCCAATTATTTCATTTTTTTCAATAGTTTGCCCTAGGGTAACACTAGGATGCAGAATCCCTCCCTTATGAGCTATAATCCAATCTTCATCTCGGGAAAATATAGGATTTACTTCTGTCACAGGTTCTTTTGATAACATATCTATAGCTCTCATTACGTTCTTTATACCGCTTACACCCAAGCTAATTCCATTTTCATCAAAACGTTTTGCCTCTCCTGCCTGATAGACAAGTAAAGGTACCTGTAACTCTTCCGTGGTTTGTCTTAAGTGATTTCCTTCTAAAGTTACATTTGTAACTACAGGGGACTGAAAAGCTTTAGCAAGCTCTTTGGTCCTGGCATTATCAAAGTTACAATACACTTGAGGTAAAATATTATGATTTAAACCACCTGTTTGCAGCTCAATACAATAGTCAGCTCTTCTAAAAATTTCATGAGTAAGAAGGTAAGCCATTCTCTCCCCAAAGGACCCATTCTCATTTCCAGGAAAACAGGCTGCTAAATCACCACCTGAAGGCAGAGTAGAAGGGTAATGAGTTAACCCATATACATTAACAACAGGAATAGCAATGACTGTTCCTGAAATTTTTTCTGGGCGAATCGTTTTGATAATTCTATTTGCAATCTCTAAACCATTTAACTCTGTACCTCTGAGGATTGAGAAGATTACTAAGCAAGGTCCTTCTTTAAGCCCATGTATCACTTTAATAGGCATATAAAGTGGAGCGCATGAGTACTGCTCTGGTAGAGGAAGAGCTAGGTTAGCACTTTCTCCTGGATGGACCATCTTATCACAAATTTTTATCGCTTTATTTTTAGACTTTGAATTTCCAAACACATCATTTCCTCATTATTCACATTAACCTTCCATTGTAACAGACAAGTCAAGTTTAACCTATACCTCTAATTACAAATATGATACATATAATCTTCAAATAATTAAGCCATACCGTTAAACTTCTTCCTAGAGTTCATCAACTTAAAACCTTAAATACAAAAATAGATACTGAATATGAGAAAAGCTATTTTCTGGTTCCGTCAAGACCTTAGAATTAAAAATAACTTCGCCCTTGAAAAAGCTTCTAAAGATCATAGCATTATCCCTATCTATATACTTGATGAAGAAGAAAACCTCGGAGGAGCTTCTAAGTTATGGCTACACCACTCTTTAGCTAGCTTAAATGATTCTCTAAAAGGGCGGCTTCTTTTATTCAAAGGCTCCCCTAAAACAATCATTGAAGCTCTTATCGATAAACATAAAATTGATGCCTGCTTTTGGGGCCGCTGTTACGAACCCTGGCGCATTAAAAGAGATAAGGCTCTTAAAGCCTCCCTAAAAGAAAATGGAATTGAAACAAACAGCTATAATAACGCACTTTTATGGGAACCTTGGGAAGTTCTAAAAGATGATAATACTCCCTATAAAGTATTTTCGGCTTTTTACAGGAAGGCTCAGACTCAAACACCTTTTGATTATACTTCTAAAAACTCTGTAAAGTTCCCTAACGAAAACATAAAAGGAGTCTCTTTAGATAGTCTCAAACTAGTTCCAAAACTTAAATGGACTCAAAGCATAGTTGCAGGATGGACTCCAGGAGAAAAAGGAGCTGAAAAAGCTATTAGGCAATTTTTAGATCAAAATATTGACGACTACAAAGAAGGAAGAGATTTTCCTAAAAAAGATGCTACTTCAAAGCTATCTCCCCATTTACATTTTGGCGAAGTATCTGCTACTAGAGTATGGAAAATTGCTAGCTCATTTTCTGCGAGTGCAAATATTGAGTGCTTCCTAAGAGAAATATGCTGGAGAGAGTTTGCTTACTACTCACTTTTTCATTTTCCCCAATTACCAGAGAAACCATTAATTGAAAAGTTTGCTGCATTCCCTTGGCAGGGAGATTTAAAGCATCTTATTAAATGGCAAAAAGGTTTAACTGGTTACCCTATTATAGATGCTGGAATGAGAGAGCTATGGCAAACTGGCTACATGCATAATAGAGTCCGAATGATAGTTGCCTCATTCCTTATAAAAAACCTGATGATCCCATGGCAAAAAGGGCAAGAATGGTTTTGGGACTGTCTATTTGATGCAGACTTAGCTAGCAATAGTATGAACTGGCAATGGGCTGCGGGATGTGGAATTGATGCTGCGCCCTACTTTAGAATATTTAATCCTGTAACGCAGGGTGAGAAGTTTGATGCTCAAGGTGAATATACAAAAAAGTATGTTCCTGAGTTAAAGAACTTACCAAGCAAGTATCTATTTCAACCATGGAAAGCTCCAAAAGAAGTCCTAAAAGATGCTGATATAGAAATAGGTGTAGATTACCCCCACCCTATTATAGATCTAAAGCTTTCTAGAGAAAGGGCGTTGCAAGCCTACCACAGCCTAAGCTAGTAAAAAGTAATCTGAGATCTGTTCCACTCATCCGGGTTTTCCCATCTTCTAATCAAAGAGTCTAAGTTATGCTGGATCGGATAAGCATTATCATTAATTTCTGTTACCGTTTTACCATCTTTATTTCTTACATATGTCCACCAGTGACCATGTCCTCCTGCCCTAATGACACGCCAGTCTTTTGAATTAACCAGCTTTTTTAGCTCAACACAATTAGGGTCTATTTTAGCATCTGCAGATGATCTGTAGGGTGATTCCCCTTGAAGATAATCTAGATATGGCGCTATGAGGTCTGACATCATCTGAGCATCTGCTTCCGAAAGATCCCCATCGATCTCCCCTCGAAGAATACGAATAACCTCAGCAAATCTTACAGTATCTTTTTGCCTTTGATCTGATAAGCTTTTCTCATACTGAAGGCAACCTTGTAGTTCATTAACTTCTCTGGTCAAATTTTCAATTTTCAACTTACTTTTTGCTGCGGCTAATTCGAGAACTTTTAAAAGGTTAAGAGTGTCATCCATTTTACTTAGAGACTCTGATATATTTTTTTCAGGAGCTCTCCCTTGCAAGTCTTGTAATTGAAGCAGTTGGGCTTTACCTTCCTCTTTAGCTTGGTAACCAACTCTAGCTATTTTAGCTTTAAGTTCAGATATTTTTTTTGTCAGTGTTTCCATATTTTTAATATGTTGCTGCATAGCTGGTGTATCTCTAAGGCTTTCATATTCCGCCTTAAAATGACTTATTTTTGTTTCCCACACGCTCAATGCTTCTTTCTCTTGTTTTAAGAGATGCTGCTTTGAAGTAAGGGTAGTGTTTTCTCCAGAAGACCTAGTAAGAGCTAAAAATCTATAATCAGTTTCCATCGCATGTGCTAAGACAATGCCCATTGAGTTAAATGAGCAATTTTGATTCGATGGATTTGGAAATCCTTTCCTCCCTTTATAAAAGGGCTTCGCTCCTAGTGATTGATTGTAATCTACCCAATGCTGAACACCTGGAGAAGAAATTGAACTCACCCCCCTAGCTACAACAAGGTTTGTAGATAGAGTTTTATCCTCTTCATTAGCAGGTTTGACAGAGAAAAGGTGCTTCCTGAGGGCATCTAGATCTTGCTTAAAGTTGTAATCCTGATAAAATTCAAAACTTTTTTTTACAATCAGGTAAAAAAGTGCAAATGTAGCTACTGAAATGATAGCTGGTTGCCAGCTTTGAAAGGGCTTTTCAGGGGTAGGGTTTATTGTTTTTCCAACTCTCATAAGTCTTCCCGATTTT
>JAACFD010000060.1 GCA_009937555.1 Chlamydiales bacterium
GTCTATACTCCCTTACTAGATCTAGAAAAGAAACCACTAGCTACTACTTCTGATGTAGCTAAGCAGACTGAAAATAAAGAGCTCTCTCTAAAGTGGATAGAAGTTGTAGACTCAGAAGAGTTAGATTCAATCAAGGAACTTATAGCTCTTAATGTAGACATTACAAAAGAGTTAAATAAAGAAGGAATGACTGCTCTACACCTTTTTGCAAAGAGAGGTAAATTCGAGCTCGTTGAACTCCTTTTAGAGGCAAAGGCAGATCCTCACCGCTTATCTAGAGAAGGATTATCAGCACTAGACTATGCTCATAGGCATCAACATGAAGAGGTAGCGCTCTTGATTCAAGATAGGATGTTGAAAGTTGACGAATACAATAATAAGCAAGTTGATGAACACAAGGGTCAGTTTACTTTAGAGTCTGCTGTAATGACTCAGGAAGTAGATGCAGAGACAAGTTATTTAGAAAAGATACTACACCCATACGAAAGCATTAAGTCTATGCTTTGGTAGTTTTACTTATTAACCTTAAGAGTATTAAGTATGGCTTTTGCTACGATGATAACTCTTTCTAGTGGAAAGAGTATTGTCCTTCTTGTCTTTTCAAAGCGCATTCTAAAATCATGACGATGATCTACGTGTTTCTCAAAATTTTCAGATTCATTGCTTAGTCTTTCATAGATATATGAGCTTCTTGTGATATTTTTTTGGTGCATATCTCTGAGGTGCCAGATAAGGTTTAGAGCATATAGTAGTGTTCGCCAAGGAGAAAACTTTTGGTGTGCTTTGCAAAGACTATTATAGCGCTTATCAAATAAGCCAGATACCTCTTTCCCATAGGGGAGTCCTTCTTCATCATCTTCCTTGAGCAAGTATAGCACGACACTGCCTTCTTTAGGTGTAAGGCCTGCCCCTAAGTGCATAACACCTAAATCTTGGACATAGTCTCCATAGGTTTGCAGCGCTGTAATGCTTGGGCTTATCCTTGCCTTTTTACAATTTCTCTTAAGCCTTTCATTATCTTCTTCTGAAACATAAGGAGAGTTTACAGTAACTAGTTGGCTAAACTTTTCAGGGTATTTAGAGTAGAGGATCATAGCTTGTGCTCCGCCAAGACTCATGCCAATCAGTGAAAGTTTTTCATCTTTTGGTAAAAATTTAGATAGACTTTCCCATGAAATTTTTCTACTTGATTGGCCGATAGTTTTCTTGCAATCTTCTTCTACAGCTCTCATGCTATAAGTTTGTTCGGGAAGAACTCCTGTTCCTCTTAATACAAGATAGTATCTGGGATCGCTTACACCAACCTTTTTGTATAAAGTAGCTGAAATTGCTTCAGGTAGAGAAAAATCTCTTATGACTTCCAAGAAGCCCTCACCATCAGGGGAAGGGATTAGTATTCCCTCATTGGGTTCTCTGTCTGCATAGAAAATACTAATTCTTTCTAAAAATCGAAAGAATGTATGAGGTGTAGATGGAAGAGGTTTATCTGGCAGCTCTAAAAAGTCAAGGTCCTCATAAATTAAGCTCACCATTTCTTTTTGAGTGATATTGGTTCTTCCTTTGTTGTGTGAAGTATGCTGCACTAATTTCCTAGAAAAGCAAGGGTGTAGTTTTAGTTTCTCTTTCTTAAGGTGTATATAAGTGGCTTTAATATCAGCAAATGACTTGCCGGATAAGTGCTTAGTGTTTAGAGCTTTTTTTACTTCGTCTATATGAACAAGCATGTCTTTATAGTCATCAATGCTTTGGACTTTACTTTGTCTAAAAGTCCATAGACCGCAGCAAGCGCCAAACAAAGAAAGAGAAACCGCAACTTTTATATCCATTCTTATAACTCCACAAATCTAGCTACTAGTACATTAGTCTGTAAATTGAAAATATGTAAAATTATTTTTTTTAATAATCTTTTTTAAAAGCGGCACACAAATATCCCTGTTTAATCTTTACCTCTTCCTGTGTTAGGCGATATACTCTCCACCTATTTAAAACTCATTTGCTGTAAAGAAATTATTTGAGTTGAAAAAAAAACTTTCATTACAAAAAATAGCTGAGCAAATTTAACCAAAGCTTGTCTATGTTTGAAAGTTTTGCTGCATTTGCATGCGTTACATTTTTCCTATCAGTTTCTATCTTCACTAGAAAAGTATGGTTGTCTCTTCTAGCAACATCACTATTATCAACACTTTTAATCTCTAGCTTTAACCTTTTTGAAGTTCTAAGCTTATTGTCACACCGCGTAATTGAAAATTTAGAGATCAATCGGCTTTCTTCAGATCCTTTAAAGGGATGGAATATTTACGTATGTCTTTTTTTATGGTTGATCTGTTTGTTCTATAAATTCATGAAGCGATCGGGTGCTATACATGTATATGCAAACTATATGCAAAATAAGGTGAAGTCTTCTAGGCGAGCAGAGCTAGTGTCTCTATTTTTTTCTTGTTGTTTTGCCTTTGATGACTATCTTAGTACATTAACAGTAGGCACTATGATGCAGCGTGTAACAGATAAATTTAAGGTGTCAAGACTTAAGTTAGCCTATCTAGTATCGTCTATGGCTTCATCTTTAGTTGTCTTATTACCTCTTTCTAGTTGGTTTGCAGCCTTTACAAGCCTGTTTAGAGAAAGCGGTATCCAATCAATACTTTCATCAAAAACGATTATTATGGAAAACCCAATTCATGCTTATATCATGGCTATACCCTATATGGCTTATCCAATTCTAAGTATCATAACAATACTTTATGTAGTGCTTAGGGGGATTTCTTTTGGCTGGATGGGGGTGTATGAGAAGGTTGCAAAAGAAGGGGGATGCACTAAAAGTAAGTGCCTTTCTCTAGAAAAAAGAGATAGGCGTTTAAAAGCTTTTGAGAAGAATCAGAATAACTGTAGCTTTTCTGATTTTCTTTTACCAATAGCCTTTTTTATCATAAGCGCTTTTTTAGCTTTATACTTTAGTGCAGATGGTTTTTCTATGCTTTCAGACCCTTTTTGGGAAACAAAGCAGCCTTCATCTGCTTTTAACCTATGTGTTGCAGCTTTTTGTAGCTGCTTATTTACACTCCTATTTTATCTTATTAGGGGGGTAATAAACCTAGAAAACACCTTAACCGCTTTTAGAAGGTCAATTAGGCTCTCAATTTTACCCATGACTTCAATTTTATTTTCCTGGGTACTAGGAGATATATTGAGTATTGACCTTCATCTTGGAAAGGCTCTAGCAAAAGTTTTGAACTATAACCTTTCTCTATACGTCTATCCCTTACTACTGTTTTTTTTAGCTTTCTTTTTGACCCTTTCCACTGGTTCAGCGTGGTCTACAGGTGCTGTCTTAATCCCTTTGTTCTTATCAGCCTTATCTGAAATGCTTCCAAGTGAGCAGGTAAGGACGTTAGATATAAATGGCTATATTCTACCTTCTTTAGGGGCTATCTGCTCAGGAACAGTCTTAGGTGGGCAGTTATCTCCAGCTTCAGAGACAACTATTATGACAGCTACAGCAGTGCGTGTAAATATAGTTGATCATATATTATCTCAACTCACGTACGTATTTCCTGTGTTTCTAGCAACTTGCCTCGTCTACCTATTGCTTAGCTTTATTAATATACCAAATACTATTTTTTACTACTTTCTATTTATATTTGTGGCTTTATGCCTTATAATTGCGTACCTAGAAATAATGAATACTTATCGAAAGCTTAAGATTAAGTCTATCTTGGAGTGATATGAGACAGCAAGTATATAAAGACATAGCAGATATAAATCAGGTGTTTGCAGTAAAAGAGCCTAGCTATATTAAACTTCAGTGTATTTCTAAAAAAGAAGTAGCTTTAATCACAGAAAAACCCATCTTTTACGGAGAATGCTTTTTTGAGGGGCTTCATTTAGCTTTATATATGAGCGGTGAGAATATTCTACACCTTAGTTTTTTAAATAATAAAGAAGAGCTGTATAAGCAAAAGCCCCTTACTTTAAGAAGTGCCACTCAAATTGTCAGAGATGATGAAAGAGCAAGTAGGTATTGGCAGTCTATTATAGATAGAAAAAGTATCTCACTTCTTTGCTATGCTAGTGACTTTGAAGAAAGAGTGTTACGATCCTTACTTAAGCTTAAGCCAGGGTATGTGGCGAGCTATAAGCAATTAGCTGAAGCTTCAGGGAACCCACTGGCTCACCGGGCAGTAGCTAATGTTGTTGCTAATAACCCTTTTGCTATTGTTGTTCCTTGTCATCGCGTTATTTACCAAAATCAAAGTTTAGGTAAGTATCGCTATGGTAGTGAAATCAAAAAAAAGCTTTTAGAGATAGAAGAAGCTACACTACTGGCGGCTATGAAAGACTAGTGTTTTGTCATCTGATTCTTTTCTAATGAAGCGATAGCCATCATCTTTAAATTCATAAAACTCTTCAATTTTTGTTGGACGATTCTTGATGATAAAACGAGCCATTTTTCCACGAGCTTTTTTAGCTATAAAGCTGATTACTTTATACTTATCTTTTCTTAAGTTTTTAAATTTACACTCAATGATTTCAAGAGGGAATGATTTAGGAGCAATTGATTTAAAGTATTCTTCAGAAGCTAAGTTTACTAATACTTTGTCTTTAGAGCTATCCATACGAGCTTTTAAAGCCTTTTGAATCTCTAAATCCCAGAATTCATATAGGTTTTTACCTTTTTCATTCTTAAGTGGGCATCCCATTTCTAAGCGATAGGGAAGTATATGATCCAAAGGTCTTAAAAGGCCATAAAAGCCGGAAAGGATGCTAAGGTGATTGTCAGCGTAGTTTAACTGTGTTTTATTTAATGATGACGCATCTAAACCTGTATACACATCCCCTTGAAAAGCGAAAAGACAGGATTTACTTTCTCCTCTTGGAAAGGGAATTTTAAATGTCTGAAAGCGACTATGATTAAGTAGGGCTAGCTTTTCGCTAATTCCCATCAGTTTCATTAATTCTTCTACAGAATGTTTTTTTAAAGTATCTGCAAGTTTTTTACTTTTCTTTAGTAGTAGTGGCTCTTGGAGAGCTGCAGAAGGAGTTTCTGACTCAAAGTCTAGTGTTTTAGAAGGTGATAAGACAATATGAAACATAAAAAAAACAGCCTGGTATAAGATTCTACACCTGCAAAATTAATGCGTTTTTTAATTAATAGCAAGGTGCAATCAATCTAGTCTAGAAGGCTTTTTTAAAAGTTAAGTTAGAGAAGAGGATATACAGTCCATTCTCTTGTGCTTTTTTTAACAATAGCCATTAAATTAATCAATAACCTTTAAGAAAAAAGTATAAGTCCTTTTTTCTTAAGAGGAAGTTAAGCACTTACTGACAATTTCGTAAGTGTTATTTGATAAATTAGGCTGCTTAAGTACTTTTTCTAGTGCTTTTTTTGCTTGAGCTTTTCTATCAGAATCCAACTTAGCAAAGCGGTTAAAGCTTTTGGCTAGTAGAGAGCCCATTTGTGGGTTTATCTGATCTACTTCAACAATTTTTTCTGATATGAAATCATAACCAGCTCCAGAAGGGTCATTAAAGCATAGGTGGTTGCGCGCAAAGCTTCCTACCAAAGAACGCATCACATTAGGGACCTTAAGATCAAATACTGGGTCTTTAAGAAGAGACTTAACTATTTCCAAAGTTCCCTTTTGTGGTGCTGCAGCTTGGCATGCAAACCACTTTTGTATGACGAGAGTTTCTTGACTCCATTGCTTATAAAAAGCCTTTAGTGCTTTATCCTTTTCAGGACTATCACATTCAACTAGTAAAGCAAGAGAGAAGATCTGATCGGTCATATTATTGGCTATTTCAAACTGCTTTGTAGCTAGTGTGTGATACTCAGGCTTATCACTTGCTATTAAGTATGACAGGCAAGTGTTTCGAAGAGCGCGCTTACCAATAGATGCCGCATCTATTTTATACTCTTCACTAAGAGAGAATTTGTGGTAATACTCCAAGAACTTCTCTTCAAGAGCACAGGCAATCTCCTTTTTTAACTTCTTTAAAGCTTGGTGGCTTTTGTCAAATAATGGAGGCGTTTGTGTATCAATTAAGACAGATAGCGAAGGAAGGGTTAAAGCTAAGGATTTAAACGCTTCGTCTAGTTGAGAATTCTCTAGCACAGTTTCAAATGCTTTAAAGTACTCTGAAGGAATTTGAAATTCAGGGTTTTCAATTAACTGCTGAGCAAAGTGTAGGGCAAGTTTCTGTGCAGATTCCCACATGTTGAAAGAATCTGTATCATGAGCCATAAGAAATAGGTAATCGCTAACTTTTAATGGGCTTTTAACAATCACTGGAGCGGTAAAGTCTCGGTTTAGTGAAACAATAGGCTCTTTTTGAATGTTCTCAAAAACAAAGTCTTGTTTATTTTCTTTAATCACAAGTGTCTTTTCTTTTTGCTGATTATCCAGTTCAATAGCTGTTCCATCTTCATTAAATAACGCTACTTTGAAAGGCATATAGTAAGGGTCGTAATCCTCTTTTTCACCTTTAAACATAGGGGTTTGAGAACAAGTCAGAGTGAATTTTTTCTCCTCACTATTGTAGTTGAAGTTGACATCTACTGTGGGAGTACCGGCCTGCTTGTACCAGTTTTTAAACTGGGTTAAGTCATAGTTAGATGCCTGTTCCATTGCATATATGAAGTCTTCTGTAGTAACTGCTTGTCCGTCATATAGTTCAAAGTATTTGTCCATGCCTTTTCTAAAGTTTTCTTTGCCAATTAGGGTGTGAATCATGCGAATTACTTCAGCACCTTTATCATAGACTGTACTTGTGTAAAAGTTGTTAATTTGCATGTAAGAGCTTGGCTTAATAGGGTGTGAAGTGGGACCAGCATCCTCTGGGAATTGAAACGTGCGCAGCATATTTACTTCCTCAATTCGCTTAACAGCTCTTGAGTTCATATCTGATGAAAACTCTTGATCTCTGAAAACTGTTAACCCTTCTTTTAGGGTAATTTGAAACCAGTCTCTACAAGTGATGCGGTTACCTGTCCAGTTATGAAAGTATTCGTGAGCAATCACTCCTTCAACTCGCTGAAAATCAAAATCAGTAGCAGATTTAGGGTGAGCAAGCGTACAACTAGTATTGAAAATATTTAAACCCTTATTTTCCATTGCTCCCATATTAAATGAGTCCACAGCTACAATCATGTAAATATCGAGATCATACTCTAGACCAAAAACCTCTTCATCCCATTTCATTGAGTTCTTTAGTGATAGCATAGCATGTTCACACCGCTCTTCATTTCCTTTATCACAGTAAATTTCTAAAGCAACTTTTTTTCCTGAAACAGTAGTATAGCTATCTTCAATTTTGGCTAAATCACCAGCAACCAAGGCGAATAGGTAGCATGGCTTTGAAAAAGGATCTTCCCATTTTACTTCATGAAAGCCATTGTCTAAATCTCTAGCGCTTACCTTATTGCCGTTTGATAGGAGGTAGGGATACTTTTTTTTATCTCCAACAATCGTGGTGGTAAACTTTGACATATTATCAGGGCGATCTAGAAAGTAGGTGATACGTCTAAAGCCTTCAGGCTCATTTTGCGTACAGAAAATATCGGAAGATTTATAAAGACCATCTAGAGCGGTATTTGCTTTAGGATTTATCTCCACTTCAATTTCTAAAGAGAAATTTTCTGGGGCATTAGTAATAGTAAGTGTTTTGCTATCTACTTGATAAGAGGTATTGTCTAATGTTTTTCCATCAACTCTTATACTTAGGAGCTTTAGCTCTTCACCCATTAAGCTTAAGCTATCTCCAGCTCTTTTGTGGTTATTGATAAGGTGC
The DNA here is from genome assembly GCA_009937555.1 of Chlamydiales bacterium. Taxonomy (GTDB): domain Bacteria; phylum Chlamydiota; class Chlamydiia; order Chlamydiales; family JAACFD01; genus JAACFD01. The sequence goes on from JAACFD010000060.1 coordinate 7,789, forward strand.
ATTTGGCTTTTAACAATTGTCTTTTCATCATCTAGGTAAAAGCTCAAATCAACAGTAGGTATCGAGAAAGAAGGTTTTTTATAGTCTTTTAGATAAATAGTTTTTTTACTTTCTACTGTTGCTGCCATAGATGCCTCTTGGGGTTATTGAATATAATGGGTTATTATTTTCTTTTTGTACTTAATTGGAAAGGGGTAATTGATGGAAGGAGAAACAAATTCTCAACGTCTTTCTTTAGAAGCTATTGGAACTTTTAGTTGTGATTCTAAAGAGAAGTATGAAGTGGCTAAACAGGGAACTTTATTAAAAGAAAGTCAGGGAACTGTTCATTTACATAAAGGGTATAATTATGAACAAGCATTAGAAGATTTAAAAGGTTTTGATAGAATATGGCTTCTTTTTTATATGCACCGGGTAAATAGCTGGAAACCTAAAGTGTTGCCACCGCATAGCTTCTCCAAGCGCTCAGTTTTTGCTACTCGTTCACCCCATAGGCCTAATCCCATTGGTTTAAGCTGCGTTAAGTTGCTTAAAATAGAAGGTTGCAAGTTGTATATACAAGAGCATGATATTTTAGATGGCAGTCTTATTCTAGATATAAAGCCTTACCTTATTTACTCCGATTGTTTTTCTGATGCAAAGCAAGGGTGGCTGGATGAACAGGAACCTACTGAGCAGTACGAACTTGTAGTAGATAGCCAATGCCAAATAGAGATGAAAAATATTCAAGAAGATTTAGGTTATGATATCTACTCAGGCATCTACCCGCGTTTATCTATTTTTCCATTTCCAAAATCGTCAAATAGAATTAAAGCTATTAAAGAAAAAGGGAAGTACGAAATAGCGTATAAATATTTTAGAGTTTATTTTTATGTTAATGAAGCAGAAAGGAAAGTATATCTGTATCAGCTTATTTCATTAATTTAGTTACTATTAATAAGGCGCTGTTGTAGATGAGAATCAATCTGCTCAATAGCTGTCTGAAGATCTTTTGACTGCTCTATTAATAATTTAGATTTATTGGAAAAATTTTCAGCAGCCTCTCTGGCAAGTTTTTCGCATTTGGTTGGCTTATACAAATTAGGTTGAGAGTAAAAAACTTTAAGGAAGTTAGTTTGGTAGATGATATCAAAGCAAAGGGAAAGAAAATCTCTGGGTTTTGTGTCAGGTCCTTGTAAGTTGAGCACAATAGTTTGAGTTAAGGGTTCACTTGTAGAAGTTAGGTAGCTACTAGCAAATGTTTCCTCTTTGATATCTTGTTTGAAGACAATGTATTTACAATACTTGAGAATATCATCTAAGTACTGCTCATCTTCTTTCTTATATAATTTAAAGATAGTAGAAAAGACAGGTAGCTGTATCAGCTCAAAAGAGTGTATCTCAAGGTCTTTTAAATTTACCTGTGAGATATTTTCTAAAGTGTTTTCTACATGTTCATGAAATGGTATTTCTACTTCATTATTGCTTTTTTCTAGTAAAGCTAAGACTTTATGAGGGGGAATAATAGTATAAATACCCGCAATATTCATTAACTTAGAACGGAAGACCGAGCGAAAATCAGAAGGCAGGGGGAGTCTTTCTATATTTTGGTAGATACGCTTAATCATGTTAAGCATGTTATCTAAGTCAGTATCAAAATTAGGAGAAGAGGGGTCGTCGCAAGATGAACAAAAAGCTGCAGTGACTTGTCTTTCATCTGTATCTAAAAAAGGAAAGTAGGCTTGAGAGGTTTCTAAGTCTATGTCCAATCTGTTTAACTCAAAGATTGAAAAAAAGTATAAGATAATAAGATATTTTTTA
>JAACFD010000061.1 GCA_009937555.1 Chlamydiales bacterium
TTATGCTAAATTTTGCCAAGATATTTTTTAAATTTACCTCCCATAGAGACCTTTCCCTTATAACTTGCCAGGCTTTTAGTGGTTTTACTATGGGCATTTAAAGAAATATCTGCTAAAATTTTGTCTTTAAATTTCACGAACAACCCTAAATTTGAGAAAGCAGTTTTTATGGATAAAAGACTTTTGATATTTTTTGTTTCCTTAACATTGACGTTAATGGGCGTAAAGATGTACTTCAACCATGTAGACACGCAGAAGTACGCTGAACAAATGGTAAAATACGAGCAGTTTAAAAAAGAAAAAGAAGCTGCTCTTTCTAAAGAAGCTTTAAATATCAATAACTTTGAAACAGTTACACTTTACAGCGACGAAGCTCTAACTACTCCCTACACTACAGCTGCTATGCACCAAAAGCTGCTATTCACTCTAAAGCAAGCAAGTGACGCTGCTCCTAAAACTCTTTATGCCTCAGTTGCTAGCAAAACGCTCAACTTACACTTGTTATATGAGCAAGGCATTAGTGACTCTTTACTTGTCTACTCAAGTGATAAAAACAGTAAGGTAAAACTACCAGCTTTTCAAGATCTAGAGGATGCTACGCTGCACCTTCTTTCAATGGGTAGTGGTGCATTAACCCCCTTTATTGTTCAGTTAAAAGGACTTAAAACAAAATTTTCAGGACACAGTAGCAGTAAGAATGCTCTGGCTTTTATCCAGCAACCTCAAGGCTTAATCCCTGCAGGTTTTTACTTATCTTCAGAAGATAGGTTCTTGCCATTTAACCACCTACAGGGAATGGAAGCACTACTTCAAAAAAGTGCCCCTCAAAATAAGCACGTGGCTGCTAACACTCCAAAGGAAAATCAAAAAGAAACTTTCTACCTATTAGAATCCCCTTATCAACAGTTTGTTTTCTCTTCAACTGGAGCAGCTCTTGTAGAAAGTAACCTTAAACTGCAGCATAGTAAGCAGTCCCCTAGCTACGTAAAAGAAATTGAAGTAGATAGAGAGCTTGCCCTGTCAAGCCCTGATCTTATGCGCTTCCCTTACCATAAGGTTATGCTCCCATCTGAAGATGGTCTTGCCCCTTTTCCAAAACAAAAAGAGCCTTCAGCTGAGACTCACTACCCTCTTTTAAGAAGACCTATATCAGAAAGTCAAAAGATGGATCCTGAGAGCTACGCTCTTAACATTGTTTCAAAGTACCCTGAGTTAGCTGCTACACAGTATGAAGTAACTCACTTTGATAAAGACAAGATTGTATTTGTTAGTAAGCAACACCACCGTACTATCACTAAAACATTTAGACTACCTGAAAAAGATGCGCCTTATTGCCTTGAACTAGACATACAAATTTCTGGTGATTCAAGAAACTTATGGTTAAACAGTGGTGTGCCAGAAGCTGAAATCATTTCAGGTTCCCCGCAGCCCGTTTTAAAATATAAGACGTTTTTGAAAGATCAAAAACAAGTACAAACAGTTAGTCTACCTGAAGCTAATCAAGAAGTAAGCCAAGATAACTTGCCTATTGACTGGGCACTAAGTTCAAATGGTTTTTTTGGTATTCTACTAGACCCTGTAAACCAGAATATCCAAAAGATTAAAGCTAAGCAAGTAGATGCTTTATCTCTACCTTCACGTTTAGTGAAATACAAAGAAGAATACCAAACCTACAACGCTAAACAGTTCCCTGGCTACCAGGTAATGCTACCTCTAAACGAAACTGTTAGAGAGCAAAACTTCCGTATCTATGCTGGTCCTTTTTCTGAGGGTGCTTTATCAGTAGCTGAGAAAGCTTATACTGATGCAAGTGGAGATAATTCGCCAAACTACCTAGCTTCTCAAAGTTACCATGGTTGGTTCCAGTTTATTTCAGAGCCTATCGTAAAGTTCTTCCTATTCATGCTTAAGCTGTTTTATGACTTCACTAGTTCGTGGGTAGCTTCTATCCTACTACTAACCTTTGCATTAAGAGCGATTTTATTCCCTCTAAACTCATGGTCAATGAAGTCTATGAGACGTATGCAGCTTGTGGCTCCTGAAATTCAAGAAATTCAGAAAAAGTACAAGAAAAACCCACAGAAAATGCAGATGGAAATCATGCAGCTTTATAAGAAACACAAGGTTAACCCTTTTTCTGGCTGCTTCCCAATCCTAATTCAAATGCCATTTTTAATCGGTATGTTTGACTTGCTTAAAACTTCATTTGATTTAAGAGGTGCTGCCTTTATTCCTGGCTGGATTGACAACTTAACTGCACCTGATGTTTTATTTACCTGGGGCTTTTCACTGCCGATTTTTGGATCAGAACTTCACTTATTGCCAATACTGTCTGGTCTAACTATGTTCATTCAGCAAAAGATCTCACAATCAAAAATGGCTTCTGCAGGACAAGAATCAGAGCAACAAAAACAACAAAAATTCATGATGAACTTCATGTCAATTTTTATGGTTATTATGTTCTATAACTTGCCTTCTGGCCTAAACTTATACTTCCTGTTCTCTACTCTACTAGGAATAGCGCAGCAGCAGTTGATCAATAAGCAATACCCCGTAATTGCTAAAAATGCTCACGTAACGAAGTAAAGGAATGACCCATGCAAAAGCCATGTAGTGTATACGCCATTATTCCAGCACGCTATGCAAGTTCTCGCTTTCCGGGTAAAATGCTAGCTGATATTAAGGGAAAACCCTTGATTCAGTGGACCTATGAGAACACTCTTCAGTCTGCTTGTTTTGATCATGTGTTAGTGGCTACTGACCACCAGGAGATTTTTGACTGCTGCAAAAGCTTCAATGCTCCTGTGGTAATGACCGACCCTAAGCACCCGACAGGGACTGACCGTATTATTGAAGCAGCTAAGACCCAGACAGACCTCCAAGAAACAGATATTATCATCAATGTTCAAGGAGATGAGCCCTTTGTAGGTAAAGAAAGCTTTAGAGCCTTAATCAACGCTCTTAAAGAGGATGAGAGCTGTGGCATGGCAACAGGGGCTTATCACTTAAAAGATAAAGAGAAGATTCTAAACCCTTCATGCGTGAAGTGCGTTGTAGACCAGAAGGGTTACGCACTATATTTTAGCCGCTCTCCCATCCCCTATATCCAAAGAGAGAGAGAAGACATTCAAAATAGCTACCTAGGGCATTTGGGTATCTATGCATTTCGCTGGAACTTTTTAAAAAAGTTTAAGAGCCTAAGTCCTACACCACTATTTCTGCAGGAAGATTTAGAACAATTAAAAGTTCTAGAACATGGCTATAAAATCAAAACCGTCTTAATTCAAGGCGAAGAAGGCCTGGGGGTTAACGAAAAAGACGACATCAAAGAGGTAGAAGAATATCTATGCAAACAAAATATATCTTAGTTACTGGCGGCGTATTTTCATCCCTAGGTAAGGGCTTAACTTCGGCAGCTATCGCAACATTACTAGAAAAAAAGAACCTTAAAGTCTCTTTTGTTAAGTTAGATCCATATCTAAATATAGATCCAGGCACCATGAACCCCTTTCAACACGGTGAAGTCTATGTAACAGATGATGGAGCAGAAACGGACCTAGATTTAGGGCACTACTACCGCTATTCTCATGCTAAGATCTCTAAAGACTCAAACGCTACTACTGGCCAAATCTATGATACAGTATTGAAAAAAGAAAGAAGAGGCGAATACCTTGGAAAAACGGTCCAGGTAATCCCACATATTACTAATGAAATCCAAGAGCGTATTCTAAAAGCTAGCAAGCAAGAAGAAGGCATAGACGTACTAATTGTAGAAATTGGTGGCACAGCTGGTGATATTGAATCACTACCATTTTTAGAAGCTATTAGACAGTTTTCTCATACCCATAAGGGTGATTGCATTAACATCCACTTGACCTATGTACCCTACCTAAAAGCTGCTGGAGAGTTAAAAACTAAACCTACTCAGCATTCGGTTCAGGTCTTAAGAGAAATTGGTATTATCCCTGATATTATCTTATGCCGATGTGAAGAAGCTCTCCCTGAAGGGATCAAAGATAAAATCAGCTTATTTTGCTCTGTAAAAAAAGAAGCTGTTTTTGAAGAAGCTGATGTAAAGCATAGTATCTACGAGGTACCAATTGAGCTAAAAAAACAAGGCATTGATGATATGATTTGTTCTATGCTCCAGCTACCTAACAAAAATGTAGACCTAAGTGATTGGCGCGAACTAGTTGAGACCATCAAAAATCCAAAAGGCACCCTCAAAATAGGCCTTGTAGGTAAATACATGGACCTAAAAGATGCTTACAAATCTGTCTATGAAGCGCTGGTACATGCTGGATTGCACTTCAAATACCAAGTTGAAGTGAAGTCAATTGACTCAGACCTTTTTAAAGAAGCTCAAAAAGATTCCTCTCTTTTAGATTGTGACGGCTATTTAGTGCCTGGAGGCTTTGGAGAAAGAGGCTTTGAAGGTAAAGTCAAAGCTGCAGAACATTGCCGCACCAACAAAATACCCTACTTTGGTATCTGCTATGGTCTTCACGTACTATTGGTTGAATTTGCCCGTAATGTTTGTAAACTATCTCAAGCGCACACAACTGAAATTAAATCCTCAACACCAGACCCTATTGTTAGCTTACTAAGTGAGCAGGAAAACATCGAGGATATGGGAGGCACTATGCGCCTTGGAGCTTACCCTTGCTTACTAGCAGAGGGTTCTAAAGCCCGCGCTGCTTACCAAAACGAGGAGATTTCTGAAAGACATCGCCACCGTTATGAATTAAATAATAGCTACAAAGCATTGTTAGAAGAAAATGGCGTTACATTCTCTGGTATCTATAAAGATCAAAACCTTTGTGAAATTGCAGAGGTAAGTGATCATCCTTGGATGGTTGGTGTACAATATCACCCTGAATTTAAATCAAAACCCCTAGAGCCTCATCCACTATTTAAAGCTTTTATTGAAGCTTCTATTAAGCACAGAAACTATCTCAATAGTGATAAGTGCAGTGAGGCTACAAAGTAATGATTAAAAAGGGACGTATTCTTGCTATTGATTATGGTTTAAAAAGAATTGGGGTAGCTTTATCAGATGAAAGTCAGTTTTTGGCCTCCCCTCTTCCTGTTATCATCAGTCAGAAAGATCTAGAGAAAGATGCTGAGGCTATTCAAAAGCTTGCGCTAGAAAAGCAAGCTATCTTGATTGTAATTGGCCTTCCACTGCACATGGATGGAAATGCTTCAGAACTCTCAACACTTTCAAGTAAATTAGGTGAAATTTTACAGCAAAAGTGGAACTTGGAAGTGAAGATGCAAGATGAGCGACTGTCATCAAAAATGGCAGACCATATGCTCAAAGAGCAAGGTTTTTCTAGAAAGAAACGAAAAGAACGCGTTGATGCTTCTGCAGCTTGTGTCATTTTACAAAACTATATGGATCAGCAAATCTAATCTTTTAGATAAAAAAGCGGTTACTCTAACTGAATAACCGCTTATCTATATAATTTGTCTGTAGCAGAGTAATTACTTAGACATCACTCTTTTTCCAGCAGCTCTAAAAAGGGTAGAGCGTCTTCTATTTTTATCACTTACATCTGAACCTCTTAAAACAGGAATCTTACTCTCTCCTCTTCTAAGCAGTTCAAGCTGGGCTTCATATGATTTTTCTTTATGCTCGCAATACGTCTCTGCACTTTCAATTGCTTCTCTTAAATGAGCTTCTATTTCATTTCCTATTCCATACTTTAGCTCTTCTCTTAAAAAGCTTTCAAACCCTGCTTTGTTCGCATTAAAAGTATCGTAGGTGAAAATTACACTAGGGCTTTGTTTGTACATTTTTTTTGTGTACTCAAACTTTGCTTTTTCAAGCAATTTTCTAGAAAACTTAACGTTTATAACTCTAATAATTTTACTGTTTAAATCTCTTATAGTTTTTTCAATCAAAGATCTAGGAGCTCCTGCAGATTCATACTTTTCTATTAAGCTATCTTTGATTCGTTGGATAGAAGAGTGAGTAGTAAACGCTCTTTTAAAACCTTCTCTAACCTTAAGGTAAGATTTTTCACACTCTTTACCAAGTAGTTTGCTATTAAGTTTAGAGACCTGCTTAATGTGCTTTGAGTTTATCTCTATAGAGTACTCAGCTAGTTGCTGAAGTAAAGATACTCCAAGTCCTAGTATGGCCTTTTCTCTACTCTTAGCCGCTATACTAGGGGTGGAACCTCTCTTTTGCACCTCTCCTAAGGAGTTTTCAAATAACTTTTTAAGAGCTGCATAACTTTTAAATTGCTCTGTAATATCATCTAAAACTCGTTTATATTCATGCTGATCAACACGGAGTGTTTCTTCAAAAACTTCTAAACCACTAAATCCTTGATCTCTTAAAAAAGCTACCTTATCCAATAATTCTATTTCATATTTTCTCATTTGCGCTTCAACATCACGCATACACTCTATAAAATGACCTAGTAAAACACCTTTTGGCTTAGCTTTTTTTGCTGCTGAAGCTATTTCTCCAGAACTAGCTATTGAAGTGGATGCTGTGGTAATACTTGATGGACTTCCAGCTGCAACTACATAACTAAGTGAACTGTCCGACATAATTTCCTCCTTAATGAACTCATTTGTTTGACCTACAAACATCTTATTCGTTTTAGATTAAGGCAGGATAAGCTCTGCTTAAAGATTCAAATAATTTTGGCTATGTTAAACCACTCTCCCTCAATTTAACCTTAATATATATGGTAGTAAGGCTGTTTAATAACTTTTAGACTTTTCTTAATTTCCCCTTAATTCAAAACGGATACAATGCTCTTAGGGTTAGAGAGGTAACCCAAGATTAAAATAAATCACCATCATACATACTGGAGATACATCATGAAAGGATTAGAAGGACCTGATAATTTTTTACCTATTGGAATGGGTGATATGTCTCCAGCAGAGAAAAGCTGTGCTGATACTGCAAGCTTAAGTTCAGGTAGCAGCACTCCTATCTCTACTAGAAGCAGTAGCCCTGTACTCGCTCAAATAAAAGTTGTGCACCCTAAAGACACTCAGCATAATGCTAGTCGCTCTTTATTTGGAGGTACTTTCTCATTATCTCTACCTTCATTTTCTGGTATAGGACGGATGATCAAGCGCTGGCAGTGCGGAGTTTCAACAAGTTATACCCACTTAAAAAGTTTTACAAAAACTGCTGAGAAAGTACTTTCTACTGATAAACCTGAAAATAGTTCTATTAGCCGATTTATTGAAAATGGAAAACTTCTAATAGAACAACTAGATATAATGAGTGACGAAGAGCTAGTTGAGTTATTAGAAGATATTAAAGAAAAGTCAGGCAGCCTTACTGGAAAGCACCCCTTCATCCAAAATCTTATCAATCTATTAAACAAGCGAATAAAATTAGCTACTACAGCTATGCCTAAAAAAGAAAAAGCTAAAATGCTTGCCAGCTTCAATAAGAAAATTGAGGCTCTAAAACACGAATGTAAAAATAGCATTACTATCTTAGAGAAAAAGCAAAGCACAATGGTTGCTGTTGTGAAGGATTTAGAGAGTTTTCGCAAAGAGCATTTAAAAAACCCTAACAAGGACTTAAAAAACCCTAACAAGGACTCGGTTAAAGATGAGCTACGCAAACAAGCTGGAAATGTAGCTCTTTTACTAAAGTTACTAGAAGACAAACCTCTTGTTGTCACAGAGGAAGAAGACGTTAAGAAACTACAGACAATGTTGAAAAACTTCTCCTCAGAGCTAGGTAAGGAGTTCTTTGGGAATGGTAATAGCGTAAATGCTGGCGATGTTTTATTAGCATTAAGAAAAGAAGCCAAAAGCAGCATCTTCCCAAAAGTTGCACCCTTTAGAGCTGCTCAAAAAGCAACTCTATCTATTTTATCTCAGGCAAGTGGCAATAGCTCAAACCTTTCTAAAGAGCAGTTTAAAGAGCTTCAAGAAAGTTTAAAGGGTGTTAAAGAGGCAGGTCTACAGTTTCCCACAATTCTTGATGGAAAATGTAAGGTTCAAAAGGCGTTTGATCTAATTATTGATTTCAGTGATAGTGATATCTTTTCTAAGGAAAGTCTTTCTCAAGATGAGAAAGCTACCCTATTTAAATTTAATGAAGCATTCTCTGAAGTCAAAGCTCTATTAGAAACTATTACCCCATTAGCAGAAAGAATTGAGAGTTTTGAAACAAAACTCGATCTAGCAATTGATAGCTTAGAGGCAGGTAGATTTGAAATATTAATTGATTATCATGATGCTTTATTTGCCATCCACAAACAAATGAATGTTGGCAACTTAAACGTTTCTCATAATAGCTTAAGCTATAGTTTTCTCAGTAGGGAAGCTATAAACTTAGTAGCTGATATTGCAGATGCAAATCTCTCTCTTTTAGACACTAAACTTAGCTTACAACTAGAGAGTAGCTTTGCTATTGCTAGCTCACTAAACCAGCATTCTGATAGTTATTCATACACGCATGTTCCTCTTCATACAGCTGCTAAAAAAGAAAGATGGTTAAGGACAGAAAGCTATAAAGATCACTATAGCACCCTTGCTAGTACTGAAGGTGTAACTGAAACAGATAAAGCTAATTACAAAGCTTGTGACCAACTAGTTAATAAATGGCTCCCTCATTTTAGCGACTACCAACAAGCAATAAATAAGACTTTGCAGCGGACATCTCTAGAGAATATCATCGTAAATGGGCTTAGCTTAGATGAGCTAGCTTGCGATGCAAAATATGAAAAATACACCACTATTTTAAGAAAAGACAATAGCTTATCTGAAGAACAATTAGCTTCATTAGATGAAACAGATCAAGCTAAAGAGCTTAATAAAATCAGAGCCACAAAAGATCATGAGTTTTTGTTAAAACTAGCTCTGATAGCTGAAATACTAAAAGATCAGGCTGAGGAAGCTAAGGTGAATTTAGAGGATAAGGAAGGGCATATCATGAAAGAATTACTTCCTCTTTTTGCAATGGAAGTAACCCCATTTAATCATAGACAACAAGTTACTCTTGCTCATGTTAACCAAAAAGCTTTTATAGCACCTCCAGCAGCAGGGGTAAAGTATGAATTAAGTATAGGGAAAAAGCAGATCGATTTAGAACTACAAAATCCCTATACCTTAAGAAGTATGTTAGGTGATGAAAACATTGACCAAACTACTATATTTTCTAAGCATCATATGTCACGATCTTTTGAAGAGAGCGGGCAGCTAAAAGCTTATAGCTACTACACAGCAGACCACAGCAGTGCAGCTAATTTTATAGAAGGGCAGGTATCTTAGTAACTTTATTATATTTTAAGCTAAACACTATAATAGTTATGCCTGAGCAGCGATTTCAAATATAGATAAGACCTTAAAAGCTATACCCTAAGTAAGCCATCCTCCTCTGAATAGATCTTGATGAGTTGCTCCATCCATATTGCGATAAACTTCAGGGTCAATAGGGCCAGCACTAAATCCCATACGATTTATAGTCTTTTTTAAAGTTTTCATTTTATGTCTGATTAGCATTCTATTAGCCTTTAACTTTAATTGTGCTTGTACATCGCCTCTTTTAGCAGCTCTTTTGATCCTG
>JAACFD010000062.1 GCA_009937555.1 Chlamydiales bacterium
AAGTAGGCTAAAATAAAAAATTAAATGTTTTTTTAAAGTTTTATTTCGCCATTTACTTGAAAGAAATATCAAGAAAGTGGCATAATACCCTGTTTTAATAATCATGAGATGAAAGACATAAGCTAGGATTCACAGATGTCAAAGGAAAAATCACTGAAAACACCTAAAACCTATATCGCAAAGCCTAAAGAAAAGACTTTACAATGGTTTTTAATTGATGCTGAAGGTAAGACCCTAGGCCGTTTATCTTCTGAAATAGCTAAAATTCTTAGAGGTAAACACAGACCTGACTTCACACCTAATGCAGATACTGGCGATGGCGTTATTGTTATTAATGGCGACAAAATCGTTGTTTCAGGAAATAAAGAAGCGACTAAAGTTTACCGTCACTACACTGGTTACATGAGCGGTCTTAGAGAAATTTCTTACCAGACAATGATGGAAAAGCATCCTGATAGAATCATTTCTCACGCTGTTAAAGGTATGATGCCAAAAACAAAGCTAGGTAAGGCTCAATTTAAAAGATTGAGAGTTCTTGCAGGAAGCGATCACCAAATGCAGGCTCAACAGCCTATAGCAGTAAACATTTAACAAATTTTTTAGGAACTATTATGAAAAAGAAAACTGAAGAATACGTAGCTACTGGAAGAAGAAAGACTGCTGTGGCTTCTATCCGCCTAAGAAAAGGCTCTGGGAAAGTTGATGTAAATGGTAAAAATTTTGACGCTTACTTCCCATTAGAATTCCAAAGAAATGAGTTACTTGAGCCGCTTGCTAAAATAGAAAGCGACAACTCTTCATACGATATCATCATCAGAGTAAAAGGTGGTGGGGTAGAGTCTCAAGTTGAAGCAGCTAGATTAGGTTTAGCTAGAGCTCTAGTTCAAGAAGAAGAAGGAAGAAGACAGGCTCTTAAAGCTGATGGATTCCTTAAAAGAGATCCAAGAGCTAAAGAAAGGAAGAAATACGGTCTTGCTGGTGCAAGAAAACGCTTCCAGTTCTCTAAGCGTTAATCTTTCTTTTATAAGATTACTTATAACCCAGAAGAGTTTCTTTTCTGGGTTTTTTTTTGCTCTAATTTAAGCTAAGATCATCCGGCATTGTAGAGTAAGTTGCATACTTACCACCTAGATCTCTTAGAAGCTCTTTCCACATATTCTCAATTGGAATGCTAAACACTCTTTCAAAGCTACCCTCTGCTGCAAACCAGGCTCCATCCAGGTATTCTCGTTCTAGTTGACCTGCAGCCCAACCAGCATAGCCAAAACACATATTAACATGGATGTCGGTATCTTTTAGCACAAGCTTCTGTAAGAAAGTTAAGTCTCCACCAAGATAAACCCTAGGTAGAATTTCTACTGTTTGTGAGGGTTCTTCAGGTGAAGAGTGTAAAATCATCATCTGATTCCCCTGGACAGGGCCTCCTGAAAGAAGTCTAATATTTGGATTCTCAATATGCTCAGAACCTAAGATATCCTCAGGGAGTTGAATATCAACTGGCAGATTGATAGCAATAGCAAAAGAACCTGTGTGATTGCACTCACATAAGAGCATAACAGTCCTAAAAAAAGGACCTGAATCAATTTCAGGGCTTGAAATGAGTAGTGTACCTTTTGTTAACTCTGAGAATGGGATATTTTTCATTGTTCGCTTCTTTCATTTGCTTCTACAAACTCTTCTGTGTATAACTTTAAAGAAGCGCTTAGAGCTTCTACTCTTCTTAAGAGGTCTGCAAAACTAGTTTTAAATTCTTCATTATTATGAACTTTTTCTTTCTCAGCTTTGTTGAGCAGTAAAGATGTTCGAGATAAAGAAGTGGATATATGATCCATTTCATCATGGAAATAACGCTCGAAATGCTCAGGGGTTTCTAGTGTTTCTAGTAGGTTTCTTCTCTTAGTTCTTATGCGTTGCCAACCTTTATCTAGGTGGAAGAGTAGGCCATAGTGATTCATATCATTAAGTAACACTTCCATTTTATTGGTAAGGCTAGTCACCCTTAGGTAAAGGTCGTCAGTATGTACAATTTTACCTAATGTTCCTTGGCCACTATTAATGCTTTTTAGCAGTGCATTGAGGTTACTACTTGTTTCATTAATGTTTTTTACAGAGTTAACCAGCTTTTCTTCGTCATTTAAGCGGTTCACAATGTTTGATAGGTTATCCACTAGTCCCTGTTGATTGATATTAGTAAAGCTAGTTTCAATAGAAGCCATAGCTCCTGAAAAGTTTACTGCTGCATCATTCATGCTAGAGACAAGGTTACTTTCATTCACTTTACCAAGAGTAACGTTAAGTTCATCAACTGTTTTATGAAAAGAGGTGATAGTGATTTTAAGTTCCTCGTTATTAATACTTAAAAAATCAGAAAATTTACTTAGTGTTTGTTGAACAGTTGCTGCAAACGAGCTCATTTGTTTAATCGTTTCCTGAAGAGATGAAGCTGACTTTGAATAGATGACTGTGTCATTCACCAATTTTGCAGGCTTAGAAGAGAAGTGAGCTTTAGGTAAAATTGCAATAGACTTTTCACCAAATAAGCCCGAAGTTTGAATAACAATGTCATCTGTATCGTATACTTCAATAGACGAGTCTACACTTAATACAAGTTCAAAGAAAAATACCTGATCACCAAATGAGTGTTGCTGAGATCTAGCTTCTCTAATTTCATTAATAGCAATTACCTCTCCAACAGGTTTTCCTGCAAAGGTAACCCTTGTCCCTACAGACACCTTTTCAATAGTGGGGAATCGTACTCTAAGTGTCGTTTCTCCATCACCAAAAGAGGGCTTTAAAAATAAGAGCACCGCAAATGAAATCACTAAGGCACAGAGAATAAAAAGTCCGATCATAAAAGTTTTGTATCTTTCTGACATAACAGCTTCCTTAGAATTAAAGTTACCTCTTATTTTTCTATTGAAAAGGCATTTTTATAAAAACTTTGTAATAAAGGATCATCTGGTAAGTTACCATCAATGAAATCCTGAGCATCTATTATAGTTGATATCATCTTATCTTGATCAAAAACAGCAATTCTATCACCAACAGTAGCAGCAGTCATGATATTGTGAGTGATGACTACGCTAGTGGCATTTAACTCTTTTTGTGTCTTAATAATAAGGTCATTAATCTGCTTTGAGGTGATGGCATCAAGTCCTGTTGTAGGTTCATCATATAATACAACCTGTGGCCTGTAGATAATAAGACGGGCAAGGGCAGCTCTTTTTCGCATACCTCCAGAAAGTTCTGAGGGCATAATGTTTTGCTTACCAGATAGCCCTACCATATCCAAGGCTTCTTCTACTCGCTTATCAATTTCTTCTTTGCTGATTGGAATATCACTATTTAGATTCTGATGCTGGGTTAAATGAAAAGCAACATTCTGACCTACATTCATTGAGTCAAATAAGGCTGCGCCTTGAAATAGCATACCCATATTTTTTACTACACTGTAGAGTTCACTTTCTTCTAGTTCTGAGATACGTGTATCTTCTATCTCAACATAGCCTGAGTCTGGTTTATCGATTCCAATAATCTGTTTCAAAAGCACGCTTTTACCAACACCAGACCTACCCAAAATCACAAGGGTTTCTCCTTTCATAATGTCAAGTGAAAGGCCCTTAAGAACCTGGTGCTTACCAAAGGCTTTCCAGAGATTGCGTATCTTAATCTGCTTCATAAGCCACTTTGGTGTAAAATGTTTAGTGCATAAGAGAGCACAAAGTTTACAATTAAAATAATAGAGTAGCAGGTGACGACGCTCTGAGTAGTTGCGTTACCTACGCCTTGAGCCCCACCTCTAGCCTTAATTCCCTTAAAACAACAAACTGTAATAATGATGAGGCCAAATATAAGAGACTTTAATAAGCCAGAAAAAAAGTCAAAACGAGCAATATGAGCAGGAAGGGGGTCTAAGTAAGAGTTAGGGGGCATTGAAAAGACAAATACTGAAATTAAGTAACCACCCCATATTCCCATAATGCAACTAAAGATAGTCAAGATAGGAAGCATACTAATACCAGCAATAAAGCGAGGTACAATTAAAAAACGAAGGGGGTTTACTGCCATAGATCGCAATGCGTCAATCTGCTCAGTAACTTTCATCGATCCTAGCTCTGCACACATAGCAGAGCCAACGCGGCCTGTAACCATAAATGCGGTTAAGATAGGACCTAATTCAATGAGCATTGATTTGGCTACCATAAGTCCAGTTGCTCCTGCTAGTCCTTTGTCTGAAAGTTGATAAAAAGACTGCACTGCAAGTACTAACCCTGTAGAAAATCCAGTAATAGCTACGACTGGTAACGACTTTACACCTATCTCATATGAGTGTTCAATAATTAAGCTAAATGAGGGCATGCGGCGAAACATAAGAGTAAGCACGGCCTTTATAAATAAATAGAACTCGCCAATAGCTACAATAGCGTCAAAGAAGTAGGAGCTTATTTTATTTAAGATACTCATAGTTAATTATCTGTAAAGTTTCCAATAGGTTGGTATAGCATTCATAGTGAACCATCTTGGCATATTCGACAAAAGAATAAAAGAAAGTTTTTTAAACTTAAAATGAGTGGGTTAAAGCTATGGCTACAAACTTAAAAGCTGTGTTTCCACTTGATAGCTACTTCACCTTCTTCAAAGTCATTATCCGATTGCGTCTCTATAAAGATTTTATCAGATAGTTGAACATCTAGTTGTAGCTGAAGAGACTCTTTACTAAAGTCTTTGCCTACTGACACAAACAAGCGGTTGGTTAAGTACTTACCTACCTTTAACGTCCAGGGGGCAGGTAGGTTACTATCAACTTGCTCACTTTGGTATATCTCTATTGTGTCAAAAAGACGTTCAGGAATCTTAGAGATAGAAGAGTTAAAAGAAGTAAAATTGGAAGTTTTCCATATTAGCTGAGAGAGTTGAAGGGCTTCTGTTGGGGAGATTTGCTCCAGAGGTTTGTTTAAAAGTAGGTGACTTAAGTTGTGGTATAGGTCCTGCTGTCCGGGTGAAGAGATAGAAAGATTATTTAAAGGGCCATTTAAGTGAAAGATAAAGGCAGAGTTATCTGTGCTCTGGAGTGTAATGTCAGCATAGCCAGCAACTCCTTGCGTCTCATTAAATAAGATATTACCTCTTGTAATACTCATTTTCTTGTTACCAAGTAAAAAGAAGCCTTCTTTGATTTGCAAGTTACCATCAATATTTGGTTTTTTTGTATCACCCTTAATTTTAAATTGCCCTTTCCAGTTTGAGTGAAGTCCTTTGCCATGGGTTTTGATATCTTTTATAGATAAGGCTAGGTTCATTTTAAGGGTAGGTGCTGCTTTTGTAGCTCTAACAGGTGATTTAGTAGCTGGCTTATCTTCTCCAACAAAACTCACTTCAAATTCAGGGATTTTTTTTGAGCTACTTTCAGATATTTCATATGAAGCTTCATCCATACTGAAGGTTCCCTGAAGGCTGTGCTCTTGCCTCATTGATTTATATAAGTCAGCTTCTCCAGTAATTCTAGTGGTTCCAATAGTGTTGTCAGCAACTAGAAAGTTATTAGCATGGATCTTTAACTTATAGTCAAAGTTACTAGGATTGTTTAGTGAAGAAAGTTCTCCACTAAATTCAAGTAAGCCCTTCTTAGTGCTTTTTGTATTGCTAAAGGTTATACGCTTAACCACAGCTTTATTAGCATTTAAAACTACTTTACCATCTAGCTTAAGAGCATTACCAGCGCGTTCTAGTAGTTCTATATCCTCAAAATAGAAATAACCATCGAGGTATTCTTTATAGGTGTCTACTGTGAGAGATGAGCTTTTAAACCAGCCATTCTTACCTACTTTGAAAATCATTGGTGAGAACTGTAGGTGTTGCTTTGTCTGCGCAACGCTTACTACTTGTTGGTTTTGAAAACTTAAGCCAAAAATTTCACCTGAAAGATCTTCTAAGTTAAAGTGCTTGTAGTCGTCAGTCTGACTTGCACTTAGATCAACACTAAATAGTCGGTTACTGATACTGTCAGGTAGCTGGTTGAGCTCTCCTTTTGCCTTTAATTGAATTTTCTCGTTAGGAAGAGCTATGGCGTGTAGATAAAACAAAGAAAGCTGGTCACTGTAGTAACCTTGCAAGTCAAGTTCGTGTTTATTATCTTTAAAATCATAGTGAAGTTCAAGGGTATCTAATTTATCTGAGTTTTCTGTTAAGTCTAAAGTCAATGCAGGGGTTTTAAAGTTAAATTTGGCAGCACCTTTTAAAGTTTCTATATTCTTTAGTGACTCAATGCTAGGAAAAGCTGTATTTTTCTGGAGAGTAAAAGAAGTATCCCCCGATTCACTTTTAAGATTCACCTGGCCATCAAGGTTATATAGGCCCTTTGGGGTTGAAGTAAGAGCTATCTGTAATGTATGGCTTTTCTCTTCAAATGAGCTGGCGAAAAAATTTCCTTCAACTACTGTTGTTGATGGCTTAAAAAGTGAAAAAGTTTCTAACTTGTACTGACCTTTAAGTTTTTTTATCGCAACTTGAGGGTGGGAAAATAATCTTGAGAAGTCTCTTTGGGAAAGTAAGAACTCTGTGGTTAGACTATAGAAATTCTTATGTATAGGTAAGCTATATCCTACATTTACCTTTGCCTGTCCTTTATAGACTTTAGCTAAAAGGCTGAAAGAATGGTTAGACTGTGTAGTATGAACTCGAGTTTTAAAGGTTTGATTATCTAGTAATAGACCTTCAAATAGCAGGGTTTGATAAGTCTCTAAAAAAGCTTTTTTAGAGTTAATTCTAGCTTTTTTTATGCTAATGCTAGGGCTAGTCATTAATATTGATGAAGGCGAAGCTGCCAACTTAGCTGGAGGGGGGGCTTCTTCTGGCGCAATAGTTTCTAGACCATCAATGTTTAAATAGTTGATGTAAAGACCTTTTTTGAACAGCTGCATTCCAGAAAAGTTTACCTGGAGGCTATCCATGCTAAGGCTGGTACTAGTAGATGATGAAAGCTGCAGCTTCTCAGCATGAAGGGTGAGCGGTAGAGAAAAGCGAAGATCTTTACAAGAAATAGAGCCCTCGTAGTGTCTTTCAGCTTTCTCTAGGATAGCTTTCTGTAGGGAGTGAGGTAGGGCTATAGGGGAATAAGTGCTCCAGGCCCATAGAAATAGAGCGAAAAACACTGAGAAAAATAGTAGTAATTGTTTCTTATTTAATAGGTCCATAAGTTGCTATTTTACAATGTTTAAGACTTTAAATAAAGCGGTCAAAAACTTTCTCCTACTTGCATATACAGTTGCCAAGCGCGTTTATCTAGCATCTCTGTTGCGCTTTTCTTTCTTCTATCAATCGGAAAAGCTAGCTCTAGCTTAACTGGTAGTTTTCCTAGAAAATAGTTAATGCCTATACCAATAGACTTTAAAGGTTTTTTTTGAAAATTTACAAAGCTAGTTGTGAAAACGTTACCAGATTCAAAAAAAATAGTATAGTACCAGTCTTGGTAGACTTGGGAACGCCACTCAAGACCTAGTAGATATAAAGAGCGGCCACCTAAAGAGCGCTCTTTATCTTGGCTATAGGGCACAGAGTGGTAGCTATAGCCCCGGAACAGTCTTCCTGAACCTCCAAATAAACGGTGGTGAGACGGGATATTTTCTAAATTTGCTCCCTGGAGACTTGCGATGTCTCCCCAAAATGACAGGCTTGACTCTTCTAGTATTTGTAGACCATGGTGGTACCCTAGAGATGAGCTAAAAAATGAATGTGATTGTTTAGAAGCTTTGAAAAAAGGAGTGAAATTTGCTTTAAATAAAGTTCCTGTATTCAAAGGGTCTTGCTTTTTTGAGCTCCATATTATTTTTAGAGGTAGAGAAAGTAGGTTTGATCTATGGCTTTTTATGTCTGCCTGATCTTTGGAAAGCTCATAAGAAATACCTAGTTGGCAGCTTAGTTTTTGGTTTGCTTTATGTTTTATAAAAGGCTGAAGAAAAAAACGCTCATTACTAAGGTTATTGTTAAGCTTTTCATGTGCGGCACCAGTTTGAAAACCAAAAATATTTTTTTTATCCCAGCGATCAGGGTGAAGAAAATATAGCTGAGCATTTTTCTTAAAGCGAGAGGCGTCTAATTTAGTTTTTAAATAATAGCCTTTATGGAGCAGGTTTCGATGCTCCCATTCAATAACAGCTCCTAATTGCTCTTGTGTATTATACTTCAGTCCAAGGGCAAGTTCTCTGTGTTTTCTTTCCTGTAGCTTAATATCAAGAGGAATAGGGGCCCCATCTCTGATCTGAGATTCAGGGGGATGTGTGATATGTACTGATGAAAACCAAAGAGTTTCTTCAAGAGCTTGCTTGCTATCTTGTATTTTTTCTAAAGAAAAAGTATCTCCTTCTTTCCAGAAAAGGTATTTATAAACCAAAGAGCGAGGGATTTTATTGGCGCCAGATAGGCTTGTTTGCCCAATCACATACGGGGAGCTTAACTTAATTTTCTGTGTGGCAATTACTTCTTTATTTTTTTTATCTACTTGAAGCTTTATTGCTTCAGCCTCAGCAAAAGGGTAACCTTGGTTTTGGTAAAATTTAACTGCTTGTTTACCGGCTTTTTCTATCACAAAGTAATTAGCTGACTGCTCTGTCTTAATACCAAGCTCATATAAGCTGGGCTGAGTTGCAGGTGAAAGGCCATGAAAGATCAGTTTAAAGTCTTTAAATTGATAGCGTTTATTTTTTCTAATAGTGAACTGTACTATGTAGAGGGAGTTATTTTTTTTAAAGTGTTTTACAGATAGCTGGTAGTCAAAAAAGAAGAATGCATGTAGAGCTTCCTGGAGTAATAGCTTGTCCTCTTCTATAGCCTTTAACAGTTTGTTTTTGTCTGGTGGAGCGCTAGAATTAAGCTTTCTCAGCTCGCTAGAATCATTAAAGTATTTCTCTATTTTAGGAGAGTTTAAACCTTTTATTATAAGTTTTATACGTGTGTTTTTTGATTGGGAGTAAAGAGGGGAGTACGAGGAGGCTGTAAAGGCAAGAAATAATAGCAAAAGTAATAAGTTAAAGCGATGGTGTAGTTTCATGTTTAGCTATCAGGTCTCAGGTGTTATTTATGAACTTAGCAAGAGGTTATTCTAAAGCTTTAAATGCTTTAATGAAAAGTAGATCTTGGGAGAGTTATTAAATAGAAGGTATAAGGTTAGGGTGATCTAACTAATGCCTTACAAACTTTTAATAGTTGAGTTTGATGAGTAGATTTTCAGCTAAGTGTTTAATTTTGTAAGGATATGGGGCAAAGTCCGGGTTTGGCTTTATGCTATTCGACCTCCTAGGGATAATGGAGGGGTACCGGCATTTCTTGCTGAAATCTGTATTAATTTAACCTCGTAATTCAAAAGAAACCGTGCAATCCTGGAGTTCAACTCCAGGATTGCACGGTTTTGAGAGTTTTGATACAATAAGTATAAAGTTAAAAATACATAAAGAAAGGCAGCT
>JAACFD010000063.1 GCA_009937555.1 Chlamydiales bacterium
CTCTTAACTGAGGACGCCTTGCTTTATCCTGAAAGTCATCATACTGAACGATAGATACATGCCAAATTCTAAACAATATAAGCAGCACTACTACTAAGATGACATTTAGGATTAAGTTAACTTTTTCGTCGATAGAACCTGGTTTCAAACCATTTCTCCAAAGCCTTTTATAAGGTTTTCTAAGAGTAAAGGGTAATTTTGTCACATAAATGCACAAAAATAAAGTTAAAATTAGCTGCTTATTGACATAAATACCCAATAGAACATAATATTAACGATATTTTTAAGCGCCTGTAGTTCAATGGTAGAACCGTAGCCTTCCAAGCTACTAGTATCAGTTCGATTCTGATTAGGCGCTTCTTTTTTATTTCAATTGACTTCCCCCTCTATAATTTGTTAGAATGCTCATTCGCTTTAGAGCGAATACACTTTCAAAATTTATTTTTAAACCAAGACCAAATCTTATCGCTCAAGATATGATGCCGTCTACAAACATGAGGTAAAAGGCTTGGATACAGCAACTCAAGAACAACTTGATATCAGTATCAAGGATCTATTAGAAGCTGGCGCTCACTTTGGACACCAAAAACAGCGCTGGAACCCAAAAATGAAACGTTTTATTTTTGAGTCTAGAGATGGAATTTACATCATCGACTTAGCTAAAACAATGCAACAAATTCGCAGAGCTAGCGAAGTTGTAAGAAAAACGGTTTCAGAACACAAAAGTATTTTATTCGTAGGTACAAAAAAGCAAGCTAAAGCTGTTATTAAAGAACTAGCTGAGCAAATTGGCGAGTACTACGTGTGTGAAAGATGGTTAGGTGGAATGCTAACTAACCTACCTACTATCAGAAACTCTGTAAAGAAGCTAGACCGTATTGATAAGCGTGTAGCAACTGGAGGAGATGGCCTAACTAAAAAGGAAATGATCAACTTAACTAAGTTACAGCTTAAGTTAGAGAAAAACCTTTCAGGGGTAAGAGGACTTAGAAAACCTCCAGGTCTTATCGTTGTAGTAGACCCTAGTAAAGAACACCTTGCTGTGGCAGAAGCTAACAAGCTAGGGATTCCTGTTATTGCACTAGTAGATACTAACTGTGATCCAGATCCTATCCAGCACGTTATTGCTTGTAACGATGATGCCCTTAAAAGTATTAAGCTAATCATTTCAACACTAGCAAAAGCGATTACAGAACAAAAGAATAAGATGAACTTACAACTTATCAAAGAAGGTAAGAAAGTTCAAGATGAGCAAGATTCTAACTCTGCTGAAGAAAAAGCTACTGCAGCTGAAGCTTCTGATACAGAAAACAACGATAACTAGTTTACCAAGAGGATAAAAAATGGCAGCAACCATTACACCATCCATGATTAAAGAGCTAAGAGAGCGTACAGGCATCGGCATGAGCAAATGTAAAGACGCTCTTACTACAGCAAACGGAGACATGGAGTTAGCGATTGCTAACCTCAGAAAAGAGGGTCTAGCCTCTGCCGTTAAGAAAGAAGGTAGAGAAGCAAAAGAAGGTCTTGTAGCTTCTAAAGCTAATGACACTCATATAGCTATAGCTGAAGTAAATGCTGAGACTGACTTTGTAGTAAAGAATGATAAATTCTTAGAATTTCTAGGAAATGTCGTTGATGAAGTTTTAGCAACAAAAGCAACAGATGCAGAAAGCTTCTTAAAGCAGAAGTTTTCTAAAGACTCTAGCCTAACTATTGACGAATATAGAGCTACTATTGTTCAAATGATTGGAGAGAACATTCAAGTTCGCCGTATCCAATTAATTGAAAAACAAAGTGGACGATCCTATGGACTATATTCTCATATGGGTGGAAAAATCTTTACTCTAGTAGAACTTGAAGGGAATGAAAGCTCAGAAGCATTAGCTAAAGATTTAGCTATGCATGTAGCTGCTGAAGCTCCTGACTACTTAGAGCCTGAATCTGTTCCTTCTAATGTAGTTGAAAGCGAAAAAGATATCGCTAGAGAGCAAATTAAAGGAAAGCCTGCGGATATTGTAGAAAAAATTCTACAAGGAAAAGTCCAAGCATTCTACCAGCAAGTATGTTTTATCAACCAAAAGTATGTAAAAGATACTAGCTTATCTGTAGAAGACTTCCTAGCTCAACAATCTAAAGAGCAGGGCTGCACCTACAAAGTTAAAAACTTTGTAAGATGGCAAGTAGCTGTTTAATTTAACTCATGCCCTTAGCAACTTGTTGCTAAGGGTTTTTTTGTGTAGGTTCAAATGCAACAAACACGCTCAAATCAACGTATTTTAATAAAGCTCTCAGGGGAATCTCTTTCCTCCTCCAAAGATTCTGCAAGCTCATTCGATTCACAGGAAATGGAATCAATAGCCTCAAAAATAGTCTCTCTTAGCCAAAAAGGGTATGAACTAGCCATTGTTATTGGCGGAGGAAATATCTTAAGAGGAAGAGAAATACAAGAAAATATAGAGATGCCTAAAGTTGCCTCAGACTCCATGGGAATGTTAGCAACTGTTATTAATGCTATCGCTCTTTCACAGACCTTAAAAAAACTAGGATGTAAAAACAAAGTTTTTACTTCTTTTTCTCTAGACTTACCCTATACAGAGTTTTTTAAAGCTAACTTAGCACAGCAAGCATTAGAGACGGGACATATCTGCTTATTTGCAGGAGGGACAGGATCACCATTTTTTACTACAGACTCTTGCGCTGCTTTAAGAGCGTGTGAGATTGGTGCTGACCTACTAGTAAAAGTTACTACTGTAGATGGTATTTACAGCGAAGACCCAAAGATAAACCCTCAAGCTACCCGCTTTGAAAAAATTAGTTATACAGACTGCATCAACAAACAGCTAAAGGTTATGGACTCAACAGCATTTGCGCTGTGTAGAGATAACAAGATACCTCTAGTAATATGCCATTTAAAAAGTATTGTTGATGCAATAGTAAAAGAAAAAAATAGAACTTTAGTACAAGGAGACTAAATATGCCTTCCACGACACAAGATACAGAAACTAAAATGTCACAAGCAATTGACCACCTAAAAGATGAGTTAAAAAATATTAGGACAGGTCGTGCTAACCCTGAAGTATTTGATGCTATACTTGTTGAAGCTTATGGGTCTCAGATGCGTTTAAAAGAACTTGCTACCATTACTTGCCCAGAGGCAAGGCAAGTTTTAATCACTCCTTATAGTCAGGATACAGTCAACCCTGCTGCAAAGGCAATTGAAAATGCAAATCTGAACTTAATGCCAATCGTAGATGGGAATGCTATTCGCATTAACATCCCCCCTATGGATCAAAACCTAAGAAATGAGATGGTCAAATTATCAAAAAAGCATTGTGAAAGCTGTAAGGTAAGCGTCCGTAATATAAGAAGAGAAGCAAATGAAAAGATTAAGAAAGATAAAGAGCTGTCTGAAGATGACAAGAAAAGATTCGAAAAAGAGGTTCAAAACCTAACTGATAAGTACTGTAAACAGGCAGACGAACTAACAAATAGTAAAGAAAAAGATATACTTACAATTTAAAAGTTGATCAAAAAAGACATTGTATATAAAATGTATGCTTTGTTTGATTCTTGGGGCCCCATCGTCTAGTCAGGCCCAGGACATCGGGTTTTCATCCCGGTAACAGGGGTTCGAATCCCCTTGGGGTCAAATGAGCCTTTAGCTCAGTTGGTAGAGCATCTCACTTTTAATGAGAGGGTCGTTGGTTCAAGCCCAACAAGGCTCATTTTTTTTACCTTATAATAAATTCGCCGTTCTCTTTTGACACCTCGTAGTAAGCTACCTCGCTATCAAGCTTAAAGTCTTTTTCTGCTTTCCAGATACAAATAGCTTCACCTTCTTCAATAGCTTTTAATACAGCTTGCTTATCAAAAGTATCAATTAACAGCCAACGCTTCCAAAAACTTTCCTTTTGTACTGACATAACTTTCAGTGGCTGCTCTATAGCGGCTGAAAAATCCATCACCTCTTTCATAGTTAATGAAGGAGCAAGAAAAATATGGTGCTCTAACTCATTAGGCAGCCTAGAATGCTTCCTAATCAACAACCTTAGCTCACCACATATAAACACCATGTGCTCTTTAATTTTATTTGCTAAAATAAAGGAAACCCCGAGGGTTATGAATCCCATAATCACAAACCCTTGACTTGGAGACAGACTTAACAGTCGAGTGATCACTAAAAGTGAAGCTGCAGAAATTAGCACTCCAACAAAACTTAAGAAGTTTGCACAGGCAATCATCTGCCCTCTAATCTTTTCAGGGCTTTTTGCTTGAATATAAGCATCTAAAGGAACTGCAAAACATCCCCCTGCAAAACCGATAATCACAAGCAACAGACAAATTAAAGTTAAGCTAAAAGAAAGCAGGTGAATAAAGATACAAAGAAACATGATAGCTACACCAGCTAACGGAACAATACCTAGAAGAATATTCTTCCCTGAAAGTTTACCACAGACAACTGAGCCCGTTCCAATCCCTAGGGCAATAAGTACAAAAAGGTATCCCCCTTGGACATCTGTTAAACCGAGAGTATTAATTCCATAAGGTATGATGTTAAGCTGCAGGTATGAACCTATGAACCAGAAATAAGACGAGCATAAGATAGCTGTGAATAAGAATGGAACCTTACAACTCTTCTTTAAAGAAGCATAGATTTCTACCCAGAACATTGGGTAAATCTTCTTCTTGGACCCTACAGGAGGTGTTGCTTCAATATATAAACTAGTCATCATCCCTAAAAAGGCGATGATCACACAAACCTGACCTGTTAAGATAAAGTTTCTATGGGTTATATCAGTTAAGTAAGCTGCAACAGAGGTCCCAATAATAATTGCAAGGAAAGTAAAACAAGATAACAGGCCATTTGCACCAGATAATTTATCTTCTTCAACAATTTCAGGCATGATCCCATATTTAGAAGGACCAAAGACAGCACTTTGTGCGGCCATCATAAATAGTAATAAATAAGGAGCTAGCTTAGCTTCAGGAAAAAACCAAAACATAATAACTCCACTACCCATGACAACTAGCTCTAAGACCTTCGCCAACTGGATAATCATACTTTTACTATACCTATCTGCTAGCTTACCGGTTGCAGCAGAAAAGAGCAAAAATGGAAGGACAAAAACTGCACTTGCTGTAGACTGGATTATGTCTGTGTTTCCTTGATCAAATATATCAATTAGGTGAAAAACAATTACTAATTTAAACAGGTTATCATTTAAAGCCCCTAGAAATTGAGTAATATTTAGATAAGTAAATGAGGATAAATTAAGCACACCATCAGCAAAACGCGATAAGTACTTCTTTACATGACGCTCCATTGCTTTTTCCTTTGTTTTAAAGAGAATAGTTTAGCACAAGGGGATGGTATACTAAAAGTT
This sequence comes from Chlamydiales bacterium, assembly GCA_009937555.1. GTDB lineage: Bacteria > Chlamydiota > Chlamydiia > Chlamydiales > JAACFD01 > JAACFD01. Next base: position 5,388 of record JAACFD010000063.1, read on the forward strand.
AAAAAACACCTTATTTATCCATAAGACACTCAATAACAATTAGATATAAACACTCTCTAACATCTTAAAAAAATCGTAGGCTTATTAGTTTTAATGCTTTAAAATTTGCTCTTAAATACCAACAGGCACTACCTGATGTTAAAAGTTTTTTTATCTAATAAAATTGAATTTCTTAGTCATGCTCTCAGTGACTTTTTAGCTTCAAACTCTAGCTCTTTATTCTCCCCCAGGCTAGTAGCTATCCCCTGCAGAAGCAGTAAAACTTACCTACAGTATCACCTTAGCAAACAGCAACAAAGCCTTATCGCCTGTGAATTCTTATTTATTGAAAAGGCATTCAAAAAGATTTTACAAGTTCTAAACCTGCCCACTAGCTCTCTACAGTTTCTTTCAGACAGCTGGGAATTACCTCTACTTATAGAGCAAATTATAGAGCAAGTACTGAGTAATAAAAATGCTCTATCACCTGAAAAGCAAAAGATTTTTTCACACCTAATAGCAATAATTGATAAAGAGCAAGGGGCTCCCCCAATTGAGAACCTATGCCTAGAACTTGCAGCTCTTTTTCGACTCTACAACCTCCACGGAGAAACCTTTCTAAGAGATCCTTCTTTGATTCCTGAAAATCAGCTTTGGCAGTATGAACTCTTTACTCTACTCCACAACCAACTTAAGATACAGCCCACATGCTTGCTACCTGGAGTAATTACCAAGCAAGTGCAACAACTACCCAAAGAAGAAAAATGCAGCTTAGCAATATATTGCTTCAATTTTTTTCCTAAGCCTTACCTTGAGATCTGCAAAGCTCTATCCTCTCTTATCGATATAAATATATACCTACTTTCTCCTTCAATGAAGTTTTGGGGAGATAACATGAGTGATAGGGAGCTTAGGTATCTAATTAGGCAAGAAGGTCTAGCAGGAGAAGCTAACTCTTCAGAAGATATAGACACACTCTTATACAACCGCAACTCTCTTCTAGGCAATTTAGGTAAAATCGGACGACAGTGGTTAAAACACTTAGAAGATGAACCTTCATATACAGCTTATTTTACAAATCCTTCCGTAATAGATCATTCTGAGTATTCTAGTTTAATAGATAGAGAAAGCTACGAAGAGGAAGGACAAAAAGCCAGCCTACTATCACATATTCAACATGATATTCTTCTTTTAAGACAGGAGAAGAGAGGCTGCCCTATATCTATCAGTCCTTCAGATACGTCAATAGAAATCCACTACTGCCCAAATAAGCTAAGAGAAGTAGAGGTAATGCATCAAAGGCTTCTTGACTATATCTCTACAATGCACTCTACTCAAGACTGGCAACAAGCTATCTTAATTATGGCACCAGATATTTCATCCTATCAGGTTTATATCGATAAGGTGTTTAAAGAAAGCGAACACCCCCTTAAGTATCACTTCTCGGAAATCCCCCCAAAAAAGCAAAGTTTATCACAAGCATTTAAAGACTTAATAGAACTGTCTAAAAACCGCTGTAGCATTAACTCTTTACTTCAGTTTTTTAAAAACCCAATTGTGAGTAAAAAGCTTAATATAGACAAGCATATGCTTGCTTTGTTAAAAGATGCCTTCCAGCATTCAGAAATTTTATGGGGATTAGATAAGTCACAGCAACAGCTGTTTCTTAAAGATCACTTTAATCAAGATATACCCCAGCACCTACTAACAGGAAGCCTCCTAGATACTCTTATTAATAAACTTAAATCTTTTGCACATCCTTTAAGTAATATCGATGCATTTTTCAATCCCCGAAATCTATCCTCTAGTACCTTAGAAAGCCCTCTTCTAGGGCAGTTAATACTTATTATTGAGAATTTATCTGAAGATCTTAAACCTCTCTACAGTCAAGAAAAACAAAGCTTAGAGTTCTGGACTTCATGCTTATGCCAACTAATTGACTCCTACTTTTTACTTGATGAAAATGTGAGTTCCCAAGAAGAGGTTAAGAGTTTATATGACCTTGTTAAACTACCACTAACCCACAATAGAGACCTCGGGAATCATCAGGTAAGCTTCTCATCTATTTCTACCTACTTGCTACAGCAACTAAATAAAGAGACAATGAATCGCAATCAACAAGGATTTGGAACTATTCAGTGCTGTTCTTTAATGCCTCTTCGCTCTATTCCCTCTCAAGCTATCTTTATATTAGGTATAAATGAGGACTGCTTCCCAAGAAAAGAAGTTAGCAGCGCTTTAAACTTACTCAAACAGATAAAGGGGTGCGACTTCTTCCCTCAAAAAATGGACCAAGATTGCTACCTCTTTTTAGAAACTCTGCTATGCGCGCGAGACAAACTATACTTCAGCTCTACAGCGTGCTCAAAAGAAGATGGTATGGAAAAAGCCTCCCCTCTCTTAATCGACTTAATTGACTATATTGATCTAAACTATAGCGTAGAAGGTCATCCGGTTACATCTAACATAATTCATGTCCACCCAGCATCTAAATTAGATCCTCAATACTTTACTTCTCCCTCACTAATGAAGAACTTTGAGACGCTGCTTCAAGATCATTATAGTACAATGATATCAAGCAATATCACTAGAAGTTCTCTTAAGGGCAAGCCTAGCACCCCTGAAGAAAACTATAACCTCCAAGACCTTGCACAGCTTTCTAAAAAACCACTAACCCTTTTCTATAAGAAAAATTGGGACACTAATTTTAAAGAGGAATTACAAAAGACATCACAACCTCACGATGGCCTTAGCTTAAACAACCTAGAAAAATACTGGCTTAAGCAACTCTCAAATGAAGACCTTCCCACTAGATGGAATCAAATCAAACAACATGCTAAATTATCAAACAGCCCTCTTTCTTTAACAACACTAAGGAAATTTGAATCACTAGAAGAATCTAGAGATAGCTCTTTATCAAGCTTCAACCTGTCTACAGATGATCTTTTTAAGCTCTATATTCACCCATCTTTCAATGAAGCTCAGAGACTTGAAGATAGATATATTGCAGCGCCGCTTGCTAGTTTAAAGACTACTAAAGAGCAACTATACTTTGAAGGTAATTTTCCTTGCTGCTACGAAGAAGGGCTTGTATTCTTTGAAAAATTATCGGTAGAAAGTTTAGCTAAAAACCTCCCCTTAATACTAGCAAGCTCTCTAGTTGACCATGATAAGGCCCGTTTATCAAAAGGAAAACACCTTTTTGTCGAGTCCAATAAAATTTTCGAAATAAAAGATAGTGACGCTAAAAACTTAATGGAAAAGTATATTCAATATTATCAAAAAGCCTGTGAAACCCCATCTATACTATACCCTTCAATAGTAAAGAGCCTTTTTAAACAGGATGAAGCTTCATTCAAGAACACCTTTGATCAACTGCTTCAAATGCATATGGATAATTTCTCAAGCCCAGATGTATTCTGGACATTTCGAAACTTCCCTACATTATTTAACTATAAACTTACACTCGAGACTTGGGGGGAAACCTATTTTAAGGAGCTACAGACATTTTTTGAACATCTAGAGGTAAAACAAGAGAAAGCCAATGAATTACAAAGTATTTGATGTTCTATCAGAGCCCTGTATTCATAAGTCTTTGTTTCTAGAGGCCTCAGCAGGAACAGGAAAAACTTTTGCTTTAGAGCATTTATATATCCGCTTACTTATAGAAAGTGATGAAGACAAACCAGCTTTAGAGCTGGAAGAAATTTTAGTACTTACCTTCACCAATGCATCTACAAGAGAGTTAAAATTTCGAATAAAACAGAAGATCAAGAAAAGCATTGAGCTAATATCTAAACCAAGTTCCTCTGAACTGCCAACATATTTAACTAAGTTTAGAGACCCTACAGCTAGTAAGGAAGCCTTAAATAAACTTAGAAAGGCTTTATTTTCTTTTAACCAAGCACAGATTTTCACCCTACATGCTTTTTGCCAACAAGCGCTCCAGGAGGCTCCCAGCAGCTTAGGTCTTTTTCACCCAAAGATTGATGAAAACTATAAGAAGAAATTAGAGCTAATTGTGAGTGATACCCTTTGCTTTTTACTAAAAGATAAAGAGTTTCACCCTTGCCAGATGGAAGCGCTGAT
>JAACFD010000064.1 GCA_009937555.1 Chlamydiales bacterium
AGCCTTTAGCTGAAGAAGGTCCGATGATGGACGCAGATAAAGCAGAGCCTTTAGCTGAAGAAGGTCCGATGATGGACGCAGATAAAGCAGAGCCGGTACTTACAGCGGATACAGAGGATAGAGAAAGGCGTAGTGAAGCAAGAGATAAAGTACTTTCTAGGATGTCAGAGCGCAGAGAGAAAGAAGGTGATAGAAGAATGCAAATTAGAGAGAAAGTTTCTTCTGGAGATATAGATCCTGAAAAAGGTCTTTTAGAGGAGAAGTTTTTTGATTTCTCAGATGATGAGAGTACAGCAAAAGCAGAAAACTTTGAAGGAGACTTTGCAGATTCTGACGAAAAAATGGATCAAGAGAAAGTCGAAAGCTTAGGAGACGCAACTCCAGTATTTGAAGCAGATCAAGCGATGGAACCAGCAGCAAGTATGAATGCTCCTGGTTTTGATGGAAATTCTGATGCAATGTTCTCAGGTGATGCAGGTAAATCTATTGTCTTTGAAAGTTTAGCTATGATGGGCTTTGCTGAAGATAAGGTTGAAGGGGCATCATATGATGTAGATTTTAGTGATGTAGGTTTTGAGTTAGATGAAGAGCTCGCCAGCAGTATTTTTATAGAGGAAGAGTTTGATTCGGAAGAGGGTGAAGAAGGTGAAAAAGGAAGTGCTTTTAGTTCTGTAGAGGGTGTACCTGAAGGAGCTGGAGAAGCAATTGATTCTGGAGCTACAAATGTTACAGCTGATGATAGCTTTAGGGGAGAAGATGGCAGCTATTTAGGTTATCTAGCAAGACTATATATTCAAAAGGCTGTGGGCGAAATAGATGTTATTCCTGGTCAAGAGGGAGTAGACCCAATAGGTCTTATTGTTGAGAGAACTCAAGGAGAGTTTTCAAGGTATTTTCATGATGCTATTGCACAAAATAATCTAGAAGTTCCTGGTGGTACTCAAGAGCTTTTTAAACTAGAATCAGAAATGTGGAGAGAATTTAGAAGATATTTCTTACCTTATTTTATAAGCAGCTATCAAGATGTGCTTCGTGAAGTTAGAGAAAAAGAGCACTTTTTTGAAGTAGATAATCCACTAGATGAGATAGCTCTAATAGAGCAAGAGTTTTTAAAAGATATGTCAGATCAAGCTGATATGTTTTCTAGAGAGTTTTTTCATTCAGCATTTGATTACTATACCGAGCAGTTTGAAAGGGATCGATATGTAGCGCCTGAAGAAGCTGCGGTAAGAGGTAAAGATACGATTTTAGTAGGCCGTGATTATGCTGACTTCCCTGAATTTAACTATGCGGGAGCAGATAATAGAAAGGCTATATCAGGAGAGATTGAAGCAGATGCTAATAAGTTTGTAGGTTCTTATATTAATACTAGGGAAGCTCCAGGAAAAGAGTCTATCCCATTTATTAAAGCTTTAGGAGATTTATCTATTTTTCAAAAAGAGGCGGCAAACCCATTTATTGCTGATGATTTTGAAGAGCTAAGGCAGGCCATGAGCGGGGTAAAAGAAAAGGTAGAAGCTGTAGACGACTCTGTAAATGGAGACTGGTCAAAAGTTGAAAAAACATCTTTAGCTGAGATTAGAGAACTGGTTCAGGTTACGATTGATAAGCTTAATATGGCTACTGCCAATATTCCTGTAAGTAATGATGAGCAAAAGCAGGACTTAGAAAGCCTAAGAAATACTTTTCTAGAGCCTATGCTCTACAGACTCCAAGAAGAAAATAACCTTTATCTAGGACTTGAACTTAGTGAGAAAGAAGCTTTAGCTGTTAGGCTAGCTCGCGTTGAAACAGATATGGATGCTATAAGAGGTTTCGTTGATAGCTATGTTACTAACCATGATGACGTGCCTCCTGAGATACAATTTAATAAACTACGTACTATTGAGAGTAAGGTACGATCTTTAAATAAAAATATGGAGCTGCTGAAAAATGGGCTGCATCCAGATGATCCTTTAGTTGAAAGAGTAGAAGATTTTACTGTCTATACAGAGCTTAACATGCTGGCAGATCAATTAAAAGGTATTAGAGAAGCTGGTCAAGGGGATGAAAAAGTACCTCCAGAATTGCTTTTTGAATCATTTAGTGCAGCTAGACAGTTACTTAAGATGGTAGATCAAATGGAAGGTAATGAAGTTACTTTCCAGGATATTCAGTACCTACTAAATAACAATATTAGCCAAGTAGGAAGTCTTAGTGATAATCAAGAAGAAATTAAAGTAGATTTCTTTGACTTTTTTGGAGATGACTTTCAAAATGCAGTTAAGAGTGATGGAGTTATCGACCAAGCTATAGGAAATCTAGATCAAGGGGATAGTTTTGCTCTTCCAGAAGAGGCTATTTTGGACCTGGATATTACCGTTTTTAGAGAAGATGTTCAGCAAGTTCAGATGCTAATTAGAGATCTGGAAAAAGATGGGTTTGTTGCTGACTCAGGCAATAAGCTAAAGTTTCTACAGTTAAATAAATCTCTCGAAAGCCTTAAAAAGCGCTATGACTTTTTAAGCAATGAACTTCCTACAAACCACCCTCTAAAAACAAGAGATCTAGATAATGCAGATCTTGGTAAGACATGGGATGAAATGGGAGTGATACTGCTTAATATTCAAGATCGATTACCAGCATATTTAGCTCAACCGCTTTTAATTCCTCCAACAGATTCAGAATTTGTAAGCTTAACAGCTTTCTTAAAAGCACTTGATCAGGGGGTTATTAGTAACTTATTAGATGAAAGTGAAGGTAAAAGTGTACTAGACCTTTCAACTGGTGGTTCTCTAAAGCATGAAGCTGTTCGTCCAGCTGGTATTCAAAAAGGCAATATGGTTGTTTTGAATAAGAGAGACTTCTATGAAGTTGATGGAGAAGTTAAACAGGTAAGAGAGATTTCTTACTTAGGCAAAGAGATAGCTGAAGAAGATAAAACAGAAATTACAGGAGTTAAAAAATTTAACTCTCAGTTTGATAAATACAATTCACTGCCTGAATTAATGACTTCAATGTTGGCTTATAAAAATAATGATGAAGACTCTTTAACTTTTAACACAGATGGTGTGGTTGATTTTGGATCAGATAGCGAGAAGCCTAAAGGTTTTATTAGCTTTTTTATTCCTTCTTTTGGTGGAGATAAAAGAGAAGGGAATATCGCTCAAGAAGTTCCAGAAGTTGGTTTTGAGGGTGATGGCACCCATAGAGAAGTTGTTGCAGCAGAGCCTGTATTGTCACCTGTTGTATTTGAAGGCTATCGAGTAAAATCAGCTAACGTATCACAGTCTAATTATGCCTTTGTTGAAGAGGGTGATGTTTTAATGGTACTTGAAAGAGACTCAGTACCAGCAGGAACCTATCTAGATATGAGAGCTGTATTAACAGAAGAAAACTTTGGGGTAACCCAAGAAGAACTTGGAGAGCAAGGCTTTGCTGGGTTTACGGTAGAAGAGTTTTTAGTAGGTAATAATGCTGAAGTAGCTAAAGGTCAGCAAGTAATTTCATTAGTACGCTCTAATGCTGATAAGCCTGTAGAAACACAAGTGATCTATCCAGAGGATATTCCTCCTGGTTATAGGGTAAAAACACTAGGAGTGCCTCAAAATGAAGCTCTTATTGTAGAAGAAGGGGTATTGCTTTTAGTACTAGAGCATGAAAATCCAGAGTTACGTTCATTTCACAAGGATATCGAGATAAGAGCCGAGTCTACTGGTAACTTTAAAGGTGGAGACTTAGCTGTTGGAGATGTTGTAGATCCAGGCGTTAAACTTGGAGATCTAACAGGTATTGATAACCTAGGGAAAACTAGAATTTTACTAGCAGCAGAAGAAGGCGGGATATTCAAAAAATCCAGTGGCCTTAGTGTTGGAGATGTTCTTGATCCAGGAGCATTAATTGGTCGAATTACAGTAACAACAGATGTAGAATTTGATGATGTCTATGTAAGAGCTGAGAAATCGGGTGTGTACCAAGGATTTGGTCTTGAAGTAGGTGATGAAGTTCAGTCTATGCAGAGGCTAGGCGAATTTATTGAAGGCGTTGAAGATGAACTGAATGTAGAGTTTTTAGAAAAAGGAATTAGCGAAGAGACACTAATATTTGGTAAAAATGGTGAGGCTGTAAGCATGGCGCAAGATCCAAGAGCAGCCATGGTATTTTACTTTGACGAAGAAACTGGGGAAAAAACACTGTATCAGATGAAGGGGTTCAAGCAAAAAGAACAACCACATCTTGATGGAGAGATGCTTTATGATGAGTCTGAAGTAGTAGAAGCTGCTATAGAAACACCTCTTATCAAAAATGTTTCTGATGATCTTGTATTAAATAATGTAGAGTTTATTGGAGAAACCAATACTTTAGGTCAGACTCGTGTAGATGGTCTTGCTGTTAATGGTAAAGGTGTAGGTACAGATGTTCAACTAATGTCTACAAGTTTTTCTGCTTTAGATGACTCTTTATTATTGCCTGGTGAAGACGAAAATGCTGAAATTCCAAGAACAGACTATTATGGTTTTGCTAACGGGTTTTTAGTTAATGTAGATACCCTAGAGAATAAGATCAAAAATTGGTTTGTTTCTCCATCTAAGAGCTTATACTTGCCGCTGGAGTTTGATGCTTCGGGATCAGGTGAATTTGCTGAAAATGGACAGCTTGAGTTAGAGACGGGTGTTGATTTCAATTTTGGAACAGATCCTTCTCAGGTTAATATGTTAGTTGATAGAGAACATCTTCTCACAACATTTTCCTCAGCAAGTGGTGATGGATTACTTATGAGTTTTCCTGTTCCTGAATTTACACGAAGTAATGTTTTTGGTGGTATTACTGTGGCAAAGCCAGAGAATGCTATGTGGGGATCTTGGGATGTAGATGCTGTAACAGGACTTGCTAATACAGATGCTGTTATGCCAGGTCTTCATAACTATTGGGCTGCAGGTACTCCAACTACAACAGAGCAAAGAGATGAAGAAGTAAGCTTAATGCAAGAAAATGGCTTATCTGTAACTAACTATCAACTGATGGTTGGTAAAACCTTTATTTCCAAAGGTGGCCTTGAGGATGATGCCATTGTATCAAGTGAAGGCGGAAGAGGTAAATTAGTAACAGATAATTCAGATGATACTTGGCAGAGTATGGTGTATTTTTCTGATGGATATTTACTTGTTGGTAAAGGGGAACTAGATGACGTAGCTATTAGAAGTAGTTCTGGAAAAGGTGTAGATGCTCATGGTTTTAATACAGATAATGGAGGATGGACGATTGTAAATCTATTGGATTATGACCACTCTGTTAAAACTGAATTGTCAAACCCATCTTTAGTAAATAATACAGAAGATAGTTCTGGTATAGGAGGCATGAAAGGTTTCTTTGCTGGAGAAGATATGACAGAAGTAATTTTAACTGCCTCAGCCCAAGCGGATGCAGTTGGCGGCAGAAGTGGTGATGGCGCTTCTTTTATTGGTTTAGGTACTTATGAGTCTGTTGAAAGCAGTAAAAGCGTGAATAACTTTGTTGGTTTTATGGACGGGGTTGTATTAGATGATGACTCAAGAGAGGTAAAAGGAGATACAGCCTTTTTTAACTTAGATGGTTTTGCCCTAAAAGCAGCAAGACAAGGAGTAGACCCTAGTCAGCTACCTACAGATGCTGAAGAGCTTGACGCCCTTTTAACTGTGAATCCGTTTATTGATGCAGGCAGTTTATCTGGTGGATCTCTTGAAACGATTGAAAAACATAACTGGGTAGAAGTCAGAGAGACATTTAGAGTGGTTAAAACAGGTTTACCTGATAGCCAGACTATTTCAGAAAGTATGATTAATGGTAGTAATGTAACCATTGGAGATACCTTAATTGCAGCAGAAAGTGGTCTAGAGATTTTAAGTACAATGGATGGAACGTTATTTTTCCATAACGGTAAAGTACCTGGAAGTAGTTTACTCTCAGATGAAGCTTTTGCTACTGTCATAGCTTATGAAGGAGATGACATAATTGATGGTATGAATACAGGAAATACCAGATTTAGTCAAATCACAGATGGTGAAGCTACTAAAGGTGCTTTAACGCTAGTTACGCAAAATAACCTACGTAATCCTCTGGGGCTTTTAGAAGTTTCTGACCCCGTTTACGAGCAGGGAAGAGTGATTGTAAAAACTTCCACACCTGCTGTTAAACATGTTCCAGAATTGGTTGTAGAGTACCGTGTTAAAGTGGATGATATGGTTTCAGAGGTGGAAAAAGATGACCGTCCATTTTATGTGCGCTTACTATTAACAGCACCAGATGGAAAAGAGTTTGTTGTTGAGTTACCTAAGTTAGATGTTTCAGGTATGGATGAAGATGGCTTTGTAGACTTCTTGTTTGACAGTGCTAGCTCAAGTGCTGATGATGTGACTATCTATGATCTTGCAGGAACAGAAGACGAAGTAAGCGGTAATTTAGCCGACTTCCTAGATGAAAGTGCACCAGACTCAGATCTTAGAGAAGTGCTTACTTCAGGTATCATTACAGAAGTTTCTTTAGTTTTTGGTGGTGATATTGAAGTAGAGGGTGAGCTACATATTGATAGTATTTCAGTTAAGAATGCTGGAGAGGATGATTTTGCAATAGCAGATGATTTTGAGGATCTAATAGCTTCTCCTCAAGATTTAATTTATCTAGATAAGGACTCTTTTTATATTGCTCCAGTTTCAATTGATGAGGCTAAACTATATCTACCAACTATTGATGGAATGGACCCTGTGAATGGGACAAGTTTTATTGCTACCCTTAAAGGTCTTGAAGACTTTGAGTTTTTAAGCTTTGGTCTTTGGAAAAGTCAATACCAAGATAGTGAGAGCAGTGAGCTTATGGATGCAAGTGGATACTTTGCAGTGGGTAATGCAGACCATGTCTATACAGTATCTGATCATGAGCGTTACCTAGAAGCTCTTAGAAACTTTAACATGCCTCATAACATGGAATATTCAGGGCTAAGTGTAGGTTCTGTTTATGGCCCAGGAAGAGATGGGCGTGTTCAAATTGGTGAAGCACGCTTAAATATCAACATGTTCTCAGGAGCTACAAGTGGTAGTATTAACCTTGGACCTGATATGATCGACCTGCAGACAGGTTCATTAGAAGAGTTAAGAAGAGCTTTCGGAGGAGGAGGCTTATCCAATGGTATGGGATTCTCTGGTTCAGCAGAGCTTATTATTGATGGCGCCGCTGCATCAGGAAGAACAGATTTAGGAACTTATCAGGGTGCTTTATTCGGTAAGTATAGTCCAAATGCTATCAATGCCGCTAAAGAAGCTGCTGGTACTTACAAGGCTAAAAATGCTGCTGGTACTCACCGAGCAACCGGTGCATTTGGTGTGAAAAAAGACTAAGTTATCGAGATAAGATATCTTTAGGAATATCTTTTTCTTGTAAGTTTTTAATGCATGCCCCAGTTTTGCAACTACGAAGAATAGGGCATCTTTTAGAAAAGCTTCTGCCATAGGGGCAAGGACCTTGAATATTTGTATTCTGTTTACCAACAGGAGCATATTTACTTGCTAAAGAAGGTCCAAAGAAGCTAAGTGTAGCTACGCCTGCTGTTTCAGCCAAATGTAGAGGCATTGAATCCATTGATATTACAAGATCTAAACCTAACATGAAATTTTGTAGGGCTGCTAGAGAAAGTTTTTCTACTAAAAAACTGTTGTCAGGAAACTCAGCAGCAAATTTTTCTGCCTCTTTCTTTTCTTGTTGGTTACCAAAAAATAAGAAGTAAAAAGGACGCCTGTGTCCAGGGTGCCTTTTTAAGAAACGAATTAGGGTTTCTGAAGGAAGCTTTTTATTTTTCCAGTTAGAACCAAGCGCCACTCCTACTTTTTGAGCATTTTCAGGAGCTTGCTTCAAAATTCCTTCCAAAACAGCTCTTTCTTGTTGGTCTATTTTAAGTTCAATAGGTTTAAAGTCAGAAAAGCTAATGGGTAGATTTAGAGCTTTTTGCACTAGTAGCAGGTAGTCTTCCCTAATATTTTTATGGCTTTCAATGCTAAAGCGTAGATTAGTAAATAAGCAGTTTGGCCACTCTGGGGCAGAGCTATAGCTAAAGCCTACTTTTTTCTTTCCCTTGCATAGGGATAGGCAAAGACCTGACTTGATGTTCCCTTGAAGGTCAAATATATAATCGTATTGCTCTTTTTGTAAGTCTTGCTTTAGGGTTTTTATCTCATTTAAAGTTTGTCTAGAAAATAGATTTGCTTTCCACTTTTTGCTCTGGATATGAAATACATTTTGAATGAGAGGGTGGGACTCAACTAAAGATGCAAAAGGTTTTTCAACTACCCAGTCAATACTACATTGAGGTAAATGCTTTTTTATAAAAGACAATGCATGAAATGCATGAATAATGTCTCCTATAGCTGAGGTTTTAATAATAAGAATTTTCATAATGTATTGAGTAGGCTTTCAAAGTCTAAGTGCTGCTCCACCAAGCTAATGGCTTTTTGAATTTTTGAAAAGTCTTTAGCAGAAATCTTACTTACAAAACTATTGATTTTTTGGGTAGTATCATAAAGTGTCTGAGAGACATAGATACTAGGGATATCTTGCTTTTTTATTAGCTCTATAATTTCTTGAGATGGAGGTGTTGTACCAGTAAGTATAAGGCCTCCCTCTAGTTGCTTTTCTTTAAAATCTCTATGCTTTCTTACCATCTCTTCGATAATATCAACTCTTGTAGCAGGAGTGATAACTAGTTGGTGTCTACGGAAGTCTTCAGAAAAGTACTTGCAATTAGTAGCTACCACTCTTGTATGACTAAAGTGACGATAGATATGTTCTTGCCCTGAAATGATAGGAGCATTGAATAGTAAAAATAAATCCTGGAAAGAGGGCTGCAGTAAAAAACCTTCGTAGGGAATGCTGCCCATTAAAGGAATATTCCATCTACGCAGAGCTTTTTGGATATAGTGTGTAGTGGTTTCAGCTTTATCAACTTGTACTTTATTTAAGATAACCCCTTTAATTTTTACATTAAACTGATCACAAAGGGCTTTATTCAGAGTGAGCTCATCAAAAGTAGAGCCAATCCCACCAGTAGCAATCAATATAATATCCAAGCCTAGCATTTGAGCTACCTTAGCGTTGCTAAGATTGACAATAGAGCCAACCCCAACATGTCCGGTTCCTTCAACAAGGGTAAAGTCAGAAGAATCATGAATACTTTGGAAGGATTCTATAATTTTTTGATTGAGTTTTTCCTGGTTCTGGTCGGCATCATCTTGGTCTAGGTATTGTTTCGTAGCTCCTCTAGGTAAGATAACAGGGCTCATATCGGGATAAGGGTGCTCTAGCTTGAAGTAGTCTTTAAATAGAACAACGTCTTTATCTACTGCTAAATCATTTTCTACAAGTAAGTGACGCTGTCCAACAGGTTTAATAAAACCTAGTTTACTAATGCGTTTTTTTAAGCCAGACAGTAAGCCTAGACAGGTAGTTGTTT
>JAACFD010000065.1 GCA_009937555.1 Chlamydiales bacterium
ATAGATAAGAAAAAGAAAAACTGTCCAATTGGTGTTTTTATGGCTAATTGAAAAGGGAGAAAAATGTCCATAGTATATTACCCTACTAGTTCTAGCTTAACAGTTATTATATCTCCGGTCTGTAATCCCAGATTACGCAGATAAACTTGCCAGTCATAGGCTAAAGGTGTTTGTCTACCTTCTGCTAACAGCTGGCCTTTGCGGTTTCCTAGTTTTACATGTCCTAAGAAACAATCATTTTCCTTGCTACAAAGAAAGCTTACTTTAAAAAGCTTGTCTTTACTTTTCAAGAAAATGTCATCGTTTAAGGTAAAACAGCTTGCCGGCTTCTCATTTACTAAAACCTTGCTACCTTCCAGATAACTAAAGAAAAGTGAGAATAAAGGAAGATGGGCATCAAGCTCATCAATACTATCTTCTATTTCAAACTTAAATGAACAACTTAAGTCTTCAACTGAATAGTTAAAGTCTTTTAAATGAAAGTAAGACTGCACTACTAGATTAGCTTTATGAGACCCTGAAAAGTATTCAAGCTTAAGAGGATAAAAGGTCTTTTCTCTATAGAGGTAATTTTGATCAGCATACTCTTGATAACAAATTGAGGTACTAGGCCATGAAAAAAAGGTAAACCCTCCCCATGAAAATTCAGCTGTTGCCTCATTTTTCAACTCAAGCTCTGAAAGCCCCTGATAAAAGACAGGGAAAAGACCTACTGCTCTCAAAAGATCTTCAAGCACATAGCCCTTAAAGTTATGTGAGTCCTGACTATCGTCTCTATACTGCATCACCAGAGATAGAAAACTACTTAGCGACTCATGTCCTTTAAATTGCCTACTTCTTGCAGGCCCTGTAAAACAAGATAATGATGTGTCCCAACACTTAGAAAGTAGTGGGTAGAGCCTTTTAGCCAGCTCAGGCTGCTTACAATCCGGGTCTATAAAAGCAAAACACATCCATTCAGCAATAGCTTCCTGCTCTAGTAGATCTTTAGCAGGCTCTTGATCAGAAAGCTGATCATAAAGTAGTGTAGCAAGCTCTTCTGTATCAAATGCTAGGTGTTTATTCAAAGCACTTAAAATGTAATAAAATTTCAAAGCTGATAAAGAACTCAACATATTATCTTTAAAGAGTAATGAAAAGTGCTTAACTAGACCTCTTAGTGATGCCTCAAGTTTTTTTCTTTCTTCTTCTTTGAAAATCGCTTTATAGTTAGCAAGTAGCATAAGCTGTATAAGAGCAATATCTAAATTGCCACGTTTACTATAGGCTAATGGATACTGGTGTAAATAAAGAGGGTAAGCTCCAGAGTGTTTTTCTTGTCTTATTTGAAATTCTAGCAGGCTACTAATGATAGATTTAGCCAGAAGAACCTTTTCTTGCTGATGTGTTTTTATTAAAGCAAGAGCATAAAAAAAGTTAGTTGCACAAGCAATCCCGTCTCTTTGCATGCCTTCTGAAGCACCTTCAATATAGTGCAAAAAGTGACTATAATCACTTGTATACTCTTGAGCGATATTTAGAGTATGTTCTAATAGCGCTTTGCTTATACAACTAGACGCGCTGCTTGATACCATTTACCGTTTCCCCTTTGTAGACTAAAAGGTTTTCTTCACTTAGTGAACTTCTTACCACTTTTTCCCAAACATAATCAGGAAGCTCTCCTCCTTCTACTTGAACAACTAAAGCTCCTAATATAGCAGCTAAGTTAGCGCAGAAATCTAAAGACTTTTTATCTAAATAAGCGTGTAAGAATCCTGAGGTAAACACATCCCCCGCTCCCGTACAGTCCACAACTTTACTAACTTTACATGCAGGGAAAAATTGAGTTTCCTGAGTATTTGCTACCCAAAAGCCTTTTGAACCATTATGAACAACTGCAATAGTGGCCCAGTTTGAAAGAAGCTGAGCTTGATTTTCTTCTGAAAACACACCTGATAAAGCCGCTGCCTCCTCTGTATTGCCAAATAAAACATCCACATAGCTTTTCACTAAAAAGGTTAGTTTATCTTTATTTGTTTTGACTACTCCAGGATTCCCAAGGTCTAGAGATACAAGGCAGCCTGCTTGTTTAGCCATCTTCATAGCTTTTTGTATCGAAGCAAAATTAAGCACATGATAGCCTTCAAAGTGTACGAGGTCAACTCCTTCAAAATGAGATTTCTGGATATCGTCTGCTGAGAATTCACCTGATGCTCCTCTAGAAATACACATAATGCGCTCTCCTTGAGGATCTACCATTGAAACTACCTGAGCTGTAGGCATACTGACCTGCTTTGCTAGTACCTCTACCCCTCTTAGTTTCATCTCTTCACTATAAAAAGATCCCCAAGGATCATCTCCAATAGCTCCAACTAATACACAGTCATTACCAAGAGCGGCTAAACCTTTTACGGTATTTGCTCCGCTGCCACCAATTTTAGAAACAATTTGCTCTCTCCAGTTTTCCTTCATAGATTCCATTGTCTGATGACTCAGTATTCTGGAGTTACTATTTGCTTCTAGACTTTCTTTTATTTGCTCTTCAGTTAAGTGAATAATATGGTCAACAATTGGCTCTGAAAAAGTTAGTATCTTTTTTTTCTTTTCAAAGGTCTGCGTCTCTGAAGCTACTAGTAGCTGATAGCTACATGATAGTAGCAATAAAAGAGAAATAAAAATTCTATGCATGATAATCTCCTAAAAACTGTTTATTCATAGTTGCGCACCTCCTGCTACTTCTAAGTTTTGCCCGGTGACATAGTTGGATTTTTCTGAGATTAGAAATAGAAATATCTCTGCAAATTCCTTGAGCGTCCCAGTCCTTGAAAAAAGTAAACTCGATGGGTTATTTACCTTAACAACTGTATTTTCTAAATGCCCAGGTGAGAGCATGTTTACGCGCACACTATGGGGAATCATTTCGTAAGCTAATGTTTTTGACCATGTGAGAAGACTTTGCTTAGTCAAAAAATAAGCACAGGCAAAAGAATGCTTAGCTTTACTAGTAAGGCCTGAGTAGCCAATATTAATAATATGCCCTTTTGCTTGTTTAATTTGTGGTAAAAGAAAGTTAGTTAACTGAAAAGCAGCAAAAAAGTTAGTTTGATATATTTCTTCTAACTCTTCAATACTAGTATCCTGAGCGCTTTTCTCTAGAAAATTCCCAACATTATTTACCAGTACATCAACATGCTGCAGCTCTTTAGGTAAGGCTTTGATAAAATCACTTACACCGCTACGCAAGCTAAAGTCACCATGAATAGGAAGAATACTTCCCTCTGGAGCAAGCTTCTGAAGTTCCCGCATTTCACTAAGGCTATGACGATACTGAGCAATAACACTGTAGCCAGAGTTGGCTAAGGTAAGGGCAAGCTCTCTCCCAAGCCCTCTAGCAGCTCCTGTGACTACAGCACACTTCATGTTCCCTCTTGATTAATAGTTCGCAGCTTGATGACTCTAGGCAATCTAGTGGCTTACTTTTATATATCTTTAGACGAAGCTTTTGAATAGCACTAAAATGATCCATCATTTCTTTACTTAACTCAGCGCTGAGAGTTTCGATTAGAGCGTAGTGCTTAGAAGAAGCTTTCTTAGATAAAACATCTACAACTTCCTGATAATCAATTGTTTTCTCAAAATCATCATCTTGAATACAAGCCTGTATGTCAAACCATATTTCCAAATCAGCTGTAACAATTTGGCTACTTTGCTTTTCGTGTTCATACACTCCCAAATTAGCTGAAAACTTAATGCCATTAAGGCCAATACAGGCTAACATCCCCACTCCAACAGTTCTGCTTTTTCTTGCGTTTCCTTCAAATAAAGGTAGGAAAATAAATTTTAAAAGCTTATGTATATTAAGGACATTATACTGTAATATAAACAAACAAAAACTACAAGCATTACCCATGATTACCCTTCCTTTCAGATGGATCATCGTTACACTATTTATTTTCAGCAGCTTATCAGCGAATCCTGATAAAATAGAGAAGAAAATAGAGCACAGCTCTCAAAAGACACAATCTGGTCACGAACCAAAGGTTTCATCACCCTACGAACAAAGTAATATGGACCTTGAGCCTTTCAGTTTTTGGGGCCAGTTCTCTAAAATGATGTTAGCATTATTTTTCATTCTTATTTTGGTCATGATCGGATCTTGGGTTCTCAAGAAAACCGTAGCGACTAGGATACAAACTTTAAATAAGCAAAACCAAATCAAAATAATAGAACGAAGAGCCCTTCATCCTAAAGCGAGTCTATACCTTTTGGAGGTTGAAAATAAAAAAATACTTGTAGGAGAATCTACACAAGGTATACATAAGTTAGCTGAACTATCTCCAACAACAGATTTTTCAGATATTATGAAAGAGCAACAAGACAAGTGATGCCTTATGAAACTCAAGCCTCTAGCCATATTTTGCGCCTCTAAGTGGAAATACTTACTAGCAGCCTTAATTACTATCCTTCCTATTCTTTGCTGGGGACAAATTCACCCTGACTCACCAGAAAAACCTACATTTATTGAGTCTATTGTCTTATCACCAAATCCCTATGAACACCTAGAGTACTTTAACCTACACCAGCAATTAAAAATATTAGGTTTTCTAACCTTAGTTACTTTCATTCCATTTATTTTGGTAATGATGACTTCGTTTACTCGCTTAACCATTATTTTTCACTTTTTAAGACAAGCACTAGCTACCCAAACAGTACCCTCTAATCAGTTGGTGATAGGACTATCTCTTATCTTAACCGGCTTTATCATGCACCCTGTCATTGAAGACATACAAGACAATGCGCTTACTCCTTACCTGAACAATACAATGAAGGAAACGGCAGAAGTGCGAACAGGGGTGAAAAGTGAAGACCAACTTTTGATGGAACGAGCGTGGACACCTCTTAAGAATTTTATGGTGGCGCATACAAGGGAAAAAGACATGATGCTATTTTTAGATATGTCAAGTACCTATATGAATAAACCAAAGGCAACAGGAGCTGAGGTAGGTGCTATTCCTCCTGCCCCAGATGGTTCTCAGTATCGACTAGAAGCCGTACCTTGGTATATCATTGTGCCTTCTTTTGTTTTATCAGAGTTAAGGACAGCTTTTATGATGGGCTTTTTGCTCTTCTTACCTTTCTTAGTCATTGATATGGTTATAGCCTCTGTCTTAATGTCTATGGGTATGATGATGCTTCCTCCTGCTCTTATTTCTATGCCATTTAAACTTATGTTATTCATCCTTGTGGATGGTTGGCGACTAATTGTAGAACAAGCTGTTAAAGGCTTCCATACTATGGGGTAAGTTATGACACCTGAACATGTAACACAGATAGTTCGGCAAGCTTTATTTACTGCGATGACAATCAGCAGTCCTATGCTTTTGATAGCATTGATTGTAGGGTTTACAATTGCTCTTTTCCAGTCAGTTACTCAGATTAATGAAATGACTTTGACGTTTGTCCCTAAAATTCTAATTTTTGCGTTTAGTGTTAGTTACTTTTTCCCTTGGATGCTGAAGATAATGTTGAAATACACCAGTAATTTGCTTATTCATCACTGGGACAAATTAACTGAAATATCTACCTACTCTTTGAAATAACATGAGAGCTTTTTTACTACCCTATATTCAGTCTTATGAAGACTTAATTTTTATTCTACACATACTAGCTCGTGTAGTCGGCCTCTTCTTAATTTCTCCTATCTTGAGTAACAATAGTATGCCAAGTATGGTAAAGCCTTTTTTAGTGGTTATGACAACTCTATTACTCTCATTTGGTCTTTACGACAGCTACCGAGGCCCTGATGCTCTAGTACACTTGCAAGACTTTTTAAACTATAAACAAGGAATTCAGCTATCAATTGCTGTAGGCTTTATTAAAGAGCTTACTATAGGCTACCTTATTGGCTTTTCTTTTATTATTCTCTTTGAGGCCCTTATTCTTGCTGGTCAGACGGCTGGCTTCATGATTGGTTTCTCAATGGCAAGGGTCTTTGACCCTGTATCTGGTACTCAGCAAACTATTCTATCACAAGTGTTCATTATGATGACTTCACTCATCATTTTGTGCACCGACTTGCACCATGTTTTTTTCAGGTTACTGCAACAAAGTTTTTTAGTTGTTCCTCTTAGCAGCTTTAAATTACCACCAGAGTTTTTCTTAGATATTGGAGATGCCACTAGTCGAATTTTCACCTATGGAATTAAGTTTGCTGCAATTCCATTTGCGATACTACTACTAGTCTTAGTTTCGATGGGTTTTTTAGCTAAGGTAATGCCCGAGTTAAATATCTTTATGCTGGGATTTGCACTAAAATTTCTGGTAGGCTACTACTCTCTTGTCCTAGCAGTAGGTTTTTTCCCTGGTCTTATTAACCAAGCTTTCCAGGAGTGCTTTAACCTAGCTGAAGTGATCATTCACTATTTATCTGGGAACGAATTTAATACCAGTTAGCTATCTTTATAGAGACTAGTATTTTTGTATGTTTTTTTAAGCTTAAGATTTTTAGCGATTGACTTCACGCTAACTTGCTTACGATTTAAAGCTCCACCGACATTCTCTTGTTTAATCTCACGGATTAACTCTTCTCGGTAAATGCTTAATTCTCTGGGAGCTTCAATACCAACAGATACTTGCTCTCCAGAGACTTTAATAATGGTAACTTCAACGTCATCACCAATGATAATCTTTTGACCGGACTTCCTTGTCAAAACAAGCATAACAACCTCTTTGATAAATCTACTTACTTTATATATATAACCAAGTAGAAAAGATCAATGGTGTTTAGTAAGAAACTCCTGGAACTAGGTCATTACGGCCTTTATCCCCTACAACTCGAGGGTTGTTAGTGGTAGGTTTTTTTTGAAAATCATCTTCTGTTGGCATTTGATATAAACCACAAGAGCAAAAGCTTGCACATATAGCCATTGCTAAAAGACACTTTAGTTTATTCACTGACATCCGCCTTTTTGTATTCTTTTAAATAATCTATCTTACTATATTACAGTAAATTAAAACAAGTTTTTACCATCTTAAAAAAGAAGCCTCCCCTAGGATAATCCTCTTTTTACTTAGCTCCTTCACCTTAAAGGAGCCTCTAAAGGGTAAAGATAACTTTAAGCTTTGGCTTTTCTAGCCCTTTATTATATGCTAGTTTTTAATTTTAACCCCTACAAGGTGGACATTGTGAGCTTACGCCCTATCTACTATGATACAGAGACCACAGGAATAAGAGCAGATAAAGATTTTATTATAGAGCTTTCAGCCTATGATCCTGTTAATGAAGCCTACTTTGACGAGTTAATTAACCCTCACTGCCCTATCCCTGAAGAAGCTACTAAAGTTCACCATATTACTAATGAAATGGTGCAAGAGAAAGATAACTTTCACGATGTGGGCAAACGATTTGCTGAGTTTTGTAGTGGAGACGTAGTACTAATAGCACATAATAACGACAATTTTGATAAGCACTTTTTGCGATATGAGTTTTCTAGACATGATTTAGATTTCCCTGAAAACTGGAAGTTTTTAGACACTCTTAAGTGGGCTAGAAAATATCGCCCTGACCTTCCAAGACATAGCTTACAGTATCTCAGAGAAGCTTATGGCTTTGAAGCTAATAATGCCCATAGGGCAATGGATGATGTTATTATTTTATATAAGGTCTTTTCAGCTCTTATAGACGATTTACCTATTGAAAAGGTAATGGACCTCTTATACAAAGATGTTAAGTTAACAATGCCTTTTGGTAAGCACAAAGGAAAAGCTTTAGAAGATGTTCCTAAGGATTATGTACTATGGTTAAAAGATAGTGGAGCTTTAGATAAGCCTGAAAATCAAGAGCTATTTCAAGCTTTTGATAAACTAGGGTTGTTATACAAAGAGAGTTTATTATGATGCTAGATGTGGCAATATCCCCTTGCCCCAATGATACATTTTCTTTTTACTTTCTTCTTCAAAATAAGCATGCTGCTTATAGCGTCTCCCCACACTACCACGATATACAAACATTAAATGAACTAGCCATAGATAAAAAAATGCATGTTTCTAAAGTTTCATGCAACACCCTGCAGTATATACTAGATGACTATTTGGTGTTACCAGTAGGAATTACACTAGGCTTTGGTATGGGGCCTAAAATCATATCCAAAAAGCCTTTTCCTATTGAAGAACTTCCTAGTAAATCATTAGCTATTCCTGGTAAGCTCACTACAGCTCATATGCTTCTAGATTCACTATGTCCAGCTCCTAAAGAAAAGAAGTTCTGTCTTTACCATGAAGTTCTTGATTTAGTTGAGCAAGAGAAGGTAGATGCTGGTATCATTTTACACGAGACCCGCTTTACTTTTAGAGGTAAAGGCTTTAATGAAATCTGTGATCTAGGACAGCTTTGGGAAAACGCCTTTAAGCTCCCCCTACCTTTAGGTTGTATTGTCGCCAAACGTAACTTAAAAGAGGGTATTATAGATAGACTCACGGAAGATCTTTACCTTTCTTTACAACAGATATATAAAACTCCTGAAGCAGCTAAAGGCTTTATCATTGAAAGAAGCCAAGAAAAAGACCCTTCAATTGTTCAAAAGCATATTGACTTGTATGTAAATGAAGAGTCTCTAGAAGTTTCAGATATTGGCCTAAAAGCTTTTGATAAGCTTTTTGAGCTGCAAAACTATAGTCCTCCAAAAGGCTGGTACTATGAAAGACACTCTTGTTTTATTTAATACTAAGTTAGAAGCTCAAGCTACTTTAGATTTCCTGCTACCTACTCCTCTACACTATGAACATGGCTTACTGTTTGAGACGGAACATGTATATATTCTTGTATCTGGTATGGGAGAGATTAACACCCTTAACTCTTTGTATCAGCTCCCCATTAAGTACTCTCGCCTGATATATTCTGGTGTCATTGGAGCTTTGGATGATAAACTTTCTTTGGGTGACTCTGTTTTTATAAAAAAAGTTTCTAAGTATCTCTCTTCTGAGCTATGGCAGCAAAAAAAACATGACTATCATTTCCATAAAAATCTTTATCCTTCTTTGACTATTAATTCAAAAGGATATGATCTTATTTCTGCACCATACCCCATTCATAATAGAGAAGAAAAAGAAAACTTAAGTCAGTTTTTTCAGCTAGTAGATTTAGAATCTTATGCAGTAGCTCACTTTGCAAAAGTGAATCATTTAGAATTCATGATTTCAAAAATAGTTTCAGATACCCCTTCTAAATCAGGTGATACAGGAGAAATCCCTCAGAGAATTAAAACGAGCTTAAGTCAGCTAATTTTAAAAGAGCTATTAACCGTATTAGCTCAAAGAAAAGAACTCCTCGAT
>JAACFD010000066.1 GCA_009937555.1 Chlamydiales bacterium
ATGGTGAAAAGCTCTGGTGTACTAATGGTACGGCAGCAGAAATTATTATTGTAATGGCTCTTACAGCCCCTAAGATTGTAGATGGAAGAGAAAAGAAACAAGTATCTGCCTTTATTGTAGAGACAAATACTCCAGGTTTTGAAGTGCTTCACCGCTGTCGCTTTATGGGAATTAGAGCTATTGCAAATGGTTTACTTCGTTTTAAAGATGTGAAAGTTCCTAAAGAGAATTTAGTTGGAGAGCTAGGCCAAGGGCTTAAAATTGCTTTAACAACCCTTAATACTGGTCGCTTGACCATTCCTATGATTTCAGCAGGAGTAGGTAAGCTTTGTCTACACAACTGTAAAAAATGGGCAAATCAGCGTAAGCAGTGGGGAGTGAAAATTGGAGAGCACCAAGCTATAGGTAATTTACTAGCTGATATGGCCGCTAACACTTTTGCTATTGAATCTACTTCTCTTGTAGTTGCTTCTTTAGCAGATAATGAAAAAGCTGATATCCGACTTGAAGCGGCTATGGCGAAATACTTTGGTTCTGAATCCTCATGGACTATGGCAGATAATGCTCTGCAGATTAGAGGAGGAAGAGGTTTTGAGCAGGAGAAATCTTTAAAAGAACGCGGAGAAGACCCTTTCCCTATTGAAAGGATTTTAAGGGATATACGTATTAATCGTATTATTGAAGGAACGAGTGAAATTATGCGATTATTCATTGCTAGAGAGGCAATGGATGTTCACTTAAAGCATATCTTCCCACTTCTAAATCCTAAAAAATCTAATAAAGAAAAGCTTCAAGCAGTAGGAACCATGCTTAAGTTTTATAGCAAGTGGTACCCTACACTTTACTTCCCAGCTCAGTCTAGTTTTGATGTGAAACATCTGAACTCTAAAAACCTAGCTCACCTACGCTACATTGCAAAAACAGCAAAACGCTTAGGAAGAGGTCTTTTTCATACTATGCAAAAGTATCAGAAAAAGCTGGAAAAAGAGCAGGTCTTATTGCAGCAGTATGTTGATATTGGAACAGATTTATTTGCTATGGCATGTAGCTTAGCAAGAGCTGAGCATATTAGCGCTCTAAAGCCTACAGATAGTTCATGCCAAGAGTTAGTAGATCTATTTTGCTCACAAGCAAGGGATCGTATAGAGGCTTGCTTTAAGAAAGTGGGAACGAACCATAATGCTAAGATGGGGCAAGTATCCTCTCATGTGCTACAAGGTAGTTTTGATTGGATGTGCGAAAACGTCATTAAGTAAAAAACTTCTAAAGGTGGCTTTTAGCCACCTTTTTTTTGCTTTATCTTTATTTCAGAAGAAAATTTTATCTATAAGAAGGGCCATGCACCCATCCCACTAAAGCTAGTCGGGTACCTTTGGTTACAGGCTCTACTTTATGCGGTACATGGCAGGGAAAGACAATCATTGAACCCCTTTTTCTGGGCACTTCAATATCTTTATTAGGAAAAAAACGTAAGCCTCCT
This sequence comes from Chlamydiales bacterium, assembly GCA_009937555.1. Classification (GTDB taxonomy): domain Bacteria; phylum Chlamydiota; class Chlamydiia; order Chlamydiales; family JAACFD01; genus JAACFD01. Next base: position 1,481 of record JAACFD010000066.1, read on the forward strand.
CCTTCATAATCATCTTCGCTGCTTAGCTGTAGTACAAAGCTTAATTTTCTAGTGCACTGGTCAGGGAAGTAGTCTACATGCCAGTCGTAAAAGTCTTGTTTAGCAGCATGATATTTTAGAATTACAGGAACATCTAACTGTGGGTTCAGGCCATAAAGATCAAATTTCCAGATATCTTTGTTTAAGTTGGCAACAATTTTTGTGATCCATGCTAGGGGGAAGTTTCGTTTAGGGTCATTAGGGCAAGATTGTTGCAGACATTGACGAACAGTGTGGTCGACATGAAGCTCTTCATTATGGTTGTTTACGTAGCCTTCTTCCCATGCATTATCGTCGATCATTTCAATGATTTCATCACAGAAGGCGTCATTAAAAACCTCTGCAGAAGCGCAGGGGGTAGATATGTTGGGGTTAGTGTATATCTTGTCCATTATTAGGCTTTACTTGTCTTGCTAATACTCCTATTAATAGTTGAATGAGGATGAAAAAAACAAGAACTAAAAAGGCCTCTTCAATAAAGCCATAAGAATGCAGCCCTACTCCAAGCATGTTGACACCAAACCAGGACCATACAGTAATAATCGAGCTATAGGCACTTAAAATTAATATACCTCTTGTAGCGATATAGCGAAACTTATAAGCATGGATAATCAAGGCTTGCCAAAGGACAATCATTAAAGCACCATTCTCTTTAGGGTCCCAACCCCAAAAACGTCCCCAGGATTGATCAGCCCATACTCCACCTAACACAGTACCTACTGTGCACGTAAGTAAAGAGAATAAAGCTAAAAAGTAGAGGTTATGGCTTATTTTCTTAAATGAAGGTAGCTTGTTTTGGCTAAAGCTATGTAGCAGCAGGTAGCCATTAGCAATAAATGAACTTAGCAGAGTTAAGCTATAGCCTAGTGTAATGACTACTACATGAGTAGAGAGCCAAAAGTTGGAATCTAAAACAGCTCGAAGAGGGGTAAATGAATCCACAGGATTTCTCAAATACCAGGCAATCTTTAAGCTGCTGGCTGCTAGAAGACAAGCTATTAGGATAAAAAGCCTAAGGCGTGATTTAGCGTAAGCTAGCAGAGCAAGCAGTGTACAGCAAAATCCAATAAAAAGAGCAGAAGTATGCAAGTCACTTACAGGAGGCCTATTCTCAATAAACATGCGCACAACAATCGCAAGAGCGTAGAGCAAAGTAAAAGTAGAGAAGCTATAGAGAGCTAGTTTAAATGAGCTGTCTTGCTCAACTAGCAGTTGTAAAAGCAATATATAAAAAAACAGTAGTAAAAACAGGTAACTCAATAAAGCAAAAGGGTCTACAAGGTTGAAGTAAAACTCAAACTGAGCTTTTTGATATAGAGTAGGGTGTTCTATCTTGTAGAGAGAAAGTAAGTTTTTAGCTTCTTTTTCAGCAGAAAATTTTTCTCCTGACTGTGAAAGAGAACTAATAGAGGCCCATAAATTAAAGTAGGGGGAAGCTTTAGCCTGATCAAGCTGCCCTAGCATATAGCTACCAAAGTTATGCCAGCTATTAGTATCATTAAGTGCCCAGCTAATCAATGAGGCGTTTTCTATAAACTGGTACCTTTCTTTTAGCGCTTCAAGTGTTTTGGATTTCTCTACAGAGGGGGGCAGTTTTTCAAGAGCTTTAGGCCAGTTTAGCTCTTTAGACATATCTTGACTGTCAGCAGCTTTTAAAGAGTTCATGTAAGAAAAACATAAAAATAAGGTCTCATGAAGCTCTACTATCTGCCTTTGATAAGGAGATAGTGAGGGTGGTTTTTGTTGCTGAATTTGTAGTGACAGCTCTCTAATATCTTGCTTGTAAGGGTCTAGTTCCTTTAGTGAAAATAGTTTTCTCTCACTTTGAGATTGCTTAATCAAAGTTAATATATCAGGGTGATCAATACGTATAAAACCTATATCAGCAATATTTTCAGGAGCATTAATTAAGTTCCAAAAAAAGTCAGAAGCATAGACCTTCTTCTCTTTATGCTTAAGGTAGCTTTTAGAAGCTGTTAAAGCTAAAAAGCTTCGAGCTGCACTGTCAAATGGTTTAACGCGCCCCTCATGTTGTATAGGTAGCTGAGCAATTGTAGATACTAAGCTATTGTTTTTAGCGTGGTATAACTCAGATGCAGTAGGTAATAAGCATGCAAAAGATAGAAAAGCAAATAGTAGGCTTAAGACTTTTTTCATGTTCTTTTTCTTCTAAGGTAGTAGTAAAAAATAAAAAAATGACAAGCTAGTGCAAGTGCCATGATAATACAACTCACATAAGGGCCCCACTGCAAAGGATTGGAGACAACTTGTAAAATACTTGTATTTTCATCATCACTGTAGCTTGCTTGGTAGAAGCTATAGTCATCAATTCTTAGAGGTTGGTTCATGTAAATTAAGCTAAGTCGTTCTAGCTGGTCATTCTCGTTGTAAAGTTCAATTAAAGAGCTAAAGCTTTTAGGGATATTTGTTTGAGGATGTAGTTCTTTTTTAAAATTGACCAGGTTAAAGGTGTAGGGGAAGAAGTGGCGTTTTCTTTGCAACTGTATAAGGTAGGGATGATTTTTAGAAAAAACGCTCTCAACAAATGGTAGGGCAGGAGAGAGGACATACTCACCTAAAAACTTGTCATTATTTAAGCTATATAGTTTAAAGTGAAGGGCTGGGTTTTTCTTTTCACTACTGCTAAGTCTTTCTTGCAGAAAGAGTTTTTGCTTCCCTGAGGAGTTGATCTCTATACTACTTCCTAACTTGGGTTTATCAAAGAAAATCTGAACATCTTTGAAGGTATTGATTAGCTCAAGCTTTAGCTTAAGCTTTGAGAGGGTGTAGCTATGTCCTTTTTTAAACTGCTCAAAATCTAGTGTGTGTACTTCGTCATACTCTGCATGGGTAGGGTCCACAAAAACAAGTTCAAAGTTATGTAGAGAAGTGGAAAAGTTAACAGGTTTGCCATAGCTTAGCTGCAGGTGTGACTCTTCTTTATAGTACTGCTCAAAAGCTAGTTGAGCAATTAAGCTTAAAAGAGATAAGTGCATGACCCACAAGGGTAAAAAGACCCTTTTAAAAGGGATCCTTTGAAAAAATAGTGATAAAAGATTAGCGGCCCATAGTATTGCAAGCGTGTAGCCTCCAGGAAAGAAGGGGAAGTCAATATTTAGCTGAGGGAGGTGTTTGGTAAGCACAAAACTATAAAGACTATATTCAAGTGCTTCAAGATTAGTTGTCCAAGATTGTAATAAGCTATTGATAAAAAGCAAGCCCAGGCTTAGTATGAAAAGAGCTAGTGTGAAAAGTGGTGAGCTGATGAACTTTATTTTCATGATTTTAGGAACGAGCTGCCAGGTTTTAAAGCTTAGAATCTAATAAAAAAGCTAATAAAAATAAAGTAGGCTAATAAAAAACAAATCTAAGCTATTAGAGGCATTTCCTAAGGAATCAGCTTACAAAGAGATAGGTTTATTTAAAAAGCGAAGTTTAGCTTTTCAAATTTTAAAATATTTGTCACTTTACAAGCATTAGCATAATTGCTATAGAGAATAAACTCTTATTAAATTTCCCTAAACGGTAGAAGGGGCCCGAAATATGAATAAGCGCTTCATTTTCCTTATTTTTCTTTGCACTTCGCTATTTGCTCAGCTCAGTAGTATGGACAGTTCTAGTTCAAGATTAGGATACCAGTATATTCAAGACAGACAAAAGCTAAAACCACAGTCACCAGAGTTTAAGGCAAGAGAACAAGAAAAACTGATCTTAAACAATGGCTTAAGAGTACTTCTAATCCAAGATCCTTATGCTAAAGAAAGTGCTTTTTCTCTTTCTGTTGGCGCTGGAATGCTAGATGACCCTCTGCAGTTTCCAGGGATGGCTCACCTTGTAGAGAGCTCATTACTGGTAGCTTCTAACAAATATCCTGTAGAAGATGAAACTTTTCGCTTCATTCATCAGTATGAAGGGAAAATTGTCTCTCAAACTTTTCTAGATAGAACAACTTACTCAATCCAGGTTCCTAATGAAGTTCTAGATAAAACTATCGATAGATTCGCAGCTTCTTTAGCTCATCCAGATTTTAGTTCTTCGGTATTATTTAGAAAAATCAAGAACTTAGATGATTCTTATAAACGATTTCAGCAAGATCCTAAGTGGCCACTAGAATTAATTAAACAAAAACTAGCTAGACCTTCACACCCTTATGCACACTATTTTCCAGGTAATATGAGCAGTTTAGAGGGAGTGTTGAAAAAACACGTCTCAGAATGGTTTAAAGACTTCTATATTCCACAAAACATGCACTTAGTAGTGATCAGCCCCATGAGGATAGAGGCGGTAAAAGAAAAACTTTTACAGAGCTTTTATCCTTTGAAAATAGGCCAGCTAACTAAAAGAGAAAGCGTGGGCCGTATTTTTCCTGAAGAAAATAAGGGCAAGAAAGTATTTATTTTTCAGCGTAATATCAAAGAGCCACAGCTAGTTTTATCATGGGAGCTTGGTCCTAACTACTTGAGTAAAGCAAAAGCATTTAATAAGGTTTTCAAAGAACTCTTTGCCTCTTCAGCAGAGGGTAGTTTATTTTCTCTACTAAAGAAAGAAGGATTAGTAAGTAACTTAGAGAGTAACTTACTTACCCTAGGTAGAGAAAACCTAATGTTTGAGTTTCACTTATCTTTAACTAAAGAGGGCAATAAAGAACAAGATAGAGTGATTGCCCGTTGCTTTCAGGCCATTGAGAGCTTTAGCCGCTCCGGCGTTCCTAACTACATCACTAAAGAGTTGATGCAGCTTGAAAACCTTCACTTAAGTTGGCCAGATAGAAAAGACGCTTTCCACGAAAGCTTTCAAGCAGCTATGGATTTAGTCGAAGAAGATATTGCTAGCTACCCTAGTAAAACAAAGCTAGTCACACCAGAGGCAATAGATCCTATTGCTGTAGTAGGGTTTTTTAACGAACTTGAGCCAAGCAAAGTTAATATTTATTCTATAGATGCTCAAGAAAGTTCTCTAACCCCTAACATGCAAACAGAGCCTCACACACAAAGCGATTACTTAATACAGGAAATTCCAGTTAGACAACTAACTTCTTTGGAAAGAGTAATCCCACTAGCAAATATCTATCCAAGAAAAGCTAATCCCTATGTATCAGCTAAGCAAGCATTGAAAACTGAAGTTTTAATGCATGACACAGAGAAAGTTTTAATCGATAGTGACCGAGCAAAGATGTATCACTTATCTTTAAAAGATTATGATAAGCCTGATATTTTTTGGGAGTTTAGGATCAAAACTCCTCATGTGCTATCAGGATCAGCTGAGGATCAAGTATTTGTTGATTTACTGACACTAGCTCTTAAAAGACAAACAGCTTCATTAAAGCATCTAGCCCAGCAAGCAGGGATGGACTTTGATTTCGAAGCTATTGCAGATGGTATGATGGTAAGGATTTCAGGGTTTAGTGAAAAATCTAGTGAGCTAATTGCTGAGCTTGCCTACCAACTTCGCTCTATTCATATTAGCAATAAAGACTTTGAGTTTGACAAAACACTGCTGTTCAATCGCTATCGCTCTATGAATACAAGTGCGCCACTAGTTCAAGCAGAGAATATACTTTCTTCTTACCTATTTAAAGACTTTGTCTCAGAGCTTAACAAAGCTCAAGAAGTGGTGAAAGTAAAGTATATTGATTTTCAAGAGTTCTCCCATAAGTTTTTCACTAAAACTTTTGTAGAAGGTTTAGTGATGGGAAATACAAGCTTTGAGGAGTCTAAAACTCTTGCTGAAAGTTTTATTCAACACCTAAGTAAAGAAGCTTACCCAAGTTCTGAGCAAAGCTTCCCTCAGGTGATTGTTTTAAATCCCCAAAGAGGGCCATTTTTTGTAAGTAAGATGATTGAACACCAAGACCATGGTTTAGTACTACTTTTAGAGCACGGATCATATGAGCCTAAAAAGTTTGTTTCCGCTCTACTGCTAAGCAGAATGCTAAATGAAGATCTTAGTCATCATCCACTTTTTAAAGATAAGCTGGCTACCCATGCTAAAAGCATGGTAAGCACGATAGAAGGCCAGCTTTTTACGATTTTATCTTTAGAGTCTTCGTTTACAAGCTCTAGAGATATGCTTGACAATGTAGAAGGTTTTTTAAATCAATTTCTACAGTCGCTTCCCGTTCGCCTAAGTCAGAAGGAATTTGAAAAACAAAAAAGCTTACTAGCTCAAGAATTAGACCCAAGTTTTGTAAGCTTAAAAGATAAAGGTGTTTTCACAGCTTCTGTTTTATTTCATGCTAAGCGATCATTTGAGGCACTAGAAAGTGAAAAAGAGTCTCTACATTTTATTAATACTGAAAGTTTATTACTTTCAGCTAGACAGCTATATGCAAAAAGTAATAAGAAGCGGTTAGCTTTATTGGTAGAGGGAGTGCTACCAAAGCAGACTGCAAACTATTATAAAGTTGTAGATAGTAAAAAACGGATGTTTCAACTCAACCGTTTTATAAAAGGAAAAAAACGAGTGTAATTATATTTTAAATTAATATTTTAATTAGAAAGGAGAAAATTATGGTAGATCGAGCCAATGCCGTAATGAGAAGAAACCCTTTACCTAATGAGGTATATTCAGCAGCAAAAGCTAATCCACTTAATAGAGCTGATGCGATGAAATTTACCTATACTGAAGGGGCTGTTTTTTTTAGACGTCTGGTCGTTACACTTCTAGAATCACTTGATTTTAGACTATTAGGTAGTGAAAGCTACCGAAATAAGTTAGCTGAGGACTGGACTGCTGTTGGGCATAGGTTTGCGTTAGTAACCCGTCTATTTTATAGCATTATTTCTCCAGAAGAAGGGTCTGAATCTGTTAATAAATACATAGTAGACCATCTTTCACAATTTCAAGATGCTATTACAATTGCTGAAGCTAATGCTAAAGTTGATGCTAGGCCACCAGTTTTAGATGAAACAACTTCAGCAACAGAGGCGGCTTTAAAAGAGGAAGTCCAAAGACTGAAAGATCAGTTACAGGACGAGAGAGGAAGACACAGTGATTATGTTGCAGCTTCAGCAAAGAAGAATGCAGCACTAAAACTTCAAGTGCAACATCTAGGAGGAAAAATTCTTAGCTTTGATGCTCTAACAGAAGAGCAAAAAGCAGTAGTGAAAGCAGCTGTAGAAGCTATTCCTGCTACAGTAGATCACGTAAAGGATTCTTTACCAGATGATGCAACTATAGAGTATAGACAGTTTGCTCAAGAAGCTATGCTTAAAGTAAACCCTAGCTATATTCACTCAATTAGAGATCAGCTACTTGCTGTATTAGGTGATTCGTCAGTTATCTCATCTGAGATACTTAACATTCTACCTAAAAGTTTTGAGGCAACTTATGCTAACCCAGCAGAAGTAGACCAAACTTTACCAGCAGCAGTTTCTTCTAGTACGAAGACAACTGGATTAGAGGGTTGGGGAGCAGGTAAAATGTCAAGTATTGACGTTTTTAACTGGCTTACATCCATCTCTGCTGCATTACCAAAACAAGCAGCAGTTCCTGTTGATGGGGCTACTGATGGTAGCAAAACCCCTGAAGTAGTAGAGCTCTAAAAAAAAAAATTGTTTCTATCTTTTAAAATGAGTCTTTGCGGTTTCTTAAAGCCGCAAAGACTTTTTCATTTTCTTCACCTTCTACATTTAATACTTTTCTTAAGCTCTCACTATCCACCCGTAAAAAAAGATTGCAGTCAAGTTCTTGTGATAGAGTTGTAGGAGTAGAAGGGGCAGTAAAAGCTTTTTTAAAGCTATTAAGTGCGGGGTCATCAGGTAGTAGT
>JAACFD010000067.1 GCA_009937555.1 Chlamydiales bacterium
AAATTGATAAAGCCAAAGAACTTACAGAAGTTGCAGATATTGGTTTAGAGTCTATTCAACACTTTTTTAAGAGTCTGGTTGACTGGGCAGGGATTACTCCGCGATTAGCTACATTTTGTACTAGAGGGTACCGTAATGTAGTTAGATTAGAGGGAGAGGGTAGAAGTGATGAAATTACGCCAGCTATGAGGATTGCTCATAGTATCCATGATGCAGCAGGAAGAGCCAGAAAACCTGATGTTGACTTTTGCTTGGAAAAAGCATTTAAAACTGTGGCTTACATGTATCAGTTCTATGGAATGATAGGTCAAAGTGCAGAGTCTTTATCCAAGCTTAGTGAATATGAGAAACAGCGCTACTGGATTATCATGCAATTTTGCTCTATGGCTCAAAAAGGCAGGCTAAAAGATCTTCCTAAATCAGATATGCTTTTTTTAACACTAGTATTAAGCTCTGAGTTAAATGGTTTAAGCCTTGCTTATAAGAAAGGCGGAAAAAGAGCTTTAACTCAGGCTGTGACTTATAAAGCTTTAGATATGTTAGAAACATATGCAGTAGACTATTGTGTTAAGCAACTGCTTAAAAGGTCAAAAATCGAAAGTAGGTTAGGCTTTTTAAGCCCTACAGTAAGATCTGGTTTAATGATGCTTGTAGAGTTAGGTTCAAGCTCGGCAATATCTGGATGTCTTTCTGATTGGAAAAGAAGAGTAGCTTTAATGATGCCAGACCTTCTTTTTGGTGCTGAGGATATAGTAAGGCCTGAAAAGCTAACACGCAAAGCATAACTACTTTACTTATGTGATCCAAAGAAAGCAGGAAATATATACTTCTTAAACCGTAGAAATATACCAGCCCCTAGTAGCTGAATATGGTGGTATATAGCTAAGGGAAGAGCGATTATCATCGCATTATCTGGAGAGCCTATATTAAAAAAGCTGCTGCTTAAAATCGCTATTGTTAGAGGCATACCAAGAGCAAGAGTTTTTTGAGGAGCTGTAAAGATAAAAGCCTTTAAGTCTTTTTCTTGAAAACCTAGGCCTAAGCCTAGGGCAAAAGATAGTAGAAATAAGGCTAGGTATAAGACAAATAGCTGCACGCAGAGGTGGAAAATTTGCTTGAATGTTAAGTGCAGGGTTTCCATTTGGTTAAAGGTATCAAAAAAAATCATATAGATAATAATCAGCACAATAAAGCTATTTAAAAAACGGATCTTCTTATTCCAGAGTTTCAATTTTCCTGATCCTAAGTATAAAAGAGCTATATTTCCCAAAAGTAGTGGCAGCAGCACCAGGAAAATCAAGTCTTGTAAGATAGGGATAGGATCTAGTGAAATACCATCGCTATTTACTCCCAGAAAAAAGCTTACTAAAAATGGGCATATAAAAATGCCTACTATATTACTAATCACCCCGTTAAATAAAGCTCCAGATTCATTTCCCTTAGCAAGGGCTGTGAGTACAACACAAGATGATATAGTGGTAGGCATACATGCTAAAATCAAGATCCCTATTGAAAATAAGGGGAGAATCTGCAGGCTAGGGAAAAAGTTCAATAGCAGGTAAGCTGAAGTAGGTATCAGTATATAGCAAAAAGACTGGATTGAGAGGTGTAGCTTGAAGTTGCTCAAAGTAGAAAAAAAGACGTGCCTTCTAAACATAAGACCACTAAGGAAAAATATAACAAATACAGCTAGTTTAGCTAAAATGCGTCCATGTTCTGAAGAGTGGTGAATGCCTATATCGTTAGCGAGCCAGGAAAGAAAAGGCACTAAAAGTAGAGCCAAAACAAACCAATTTTTTCTTGTAAAGCGCCTCATAAAAAATATTATATCATCTTAAGTTGTTTGCTTAGTTAACACTTGATATAACTTATCTTGTAGTTTCTTGAAAGGATATAGTCAGTAAAAACTCTTTGTAGTAGCCGAATTGGGACTGAAGAAATTCTTGAAGATCATGCTCTATTTTACCTAGCATATCTTTTTGCTGTGCTACTGGAACCTCTGGTAGTTCTGCAATCACTTCAATAGAATCCTTACTTAGCTTTACTTCAGAGTTAATGATTCTTTCAGGGAATAATGCTTTCCAAAAGTTTTCCAGATGCTTATGAATGACATCTTGGTAAATTGTGGCTTGATGCTCTCCCACTTTAACTTGGATGTATGTCTTTTTAGAATTCTCCTTCAAGTGTCGAATAAATAGAAAAGACAGTAGTGAAAAGCAGAGGGCTAAAAAAAGAAGTAGGAAGCTTTGAGTGAAAATTAAGGAGACGATCCAGTTTTTAGCTGTATCAGATAGTAACACAAGCCATAGCAAACAAGAGAAAAAAAGTAGAGTAAAGGCAGATAGACCTACAACTTTAGAGGTGAATGAATTGAGGTGCTTCATATTTCCTTCTAATTATTAGTCAAGATTCTCGCTATACTCACTATCTGTATTATCTTTTGTTGTGGAGCTTACCAATCTCTGAGGAGTAGGCATGAAACCTAGGTTTCTTTTTGTCTCGTCAGATAGGCTTACCCCTTTAAAAATTACATGTACGCTAGAGACATGTAGCCCTGTTAAACGAGTGATTTCTTCACTTATCTTGGCCTGAATTTCACTAGCTTTCTCAGGTATAGGAATACCGTAGTTGATATTTACTTCTAACCTAACACTAAGCGACTGCTGTTTCCCGTCTTGCTCTACTTGAACGCCTTTAATGCGTTCCATTCCTTCTCTACCAAGTAAGTTATCAAATAGAGAGCCTTCAACTAAACTAACTCCTTCTGTATCAGAAATGACTTGTAGGGCAATAGTCTGAAATACTTTATTTTCAATATCACGGACATACTCAGTCTCAGGAAGTTCCAATTCTTTTGTGCTGCTAGCAGATTTATTTTGAGCCATTTGTTTTACCTCTCTCAACGATAATTTACTGCTATCTTAATGAAGCAATTAATTTAAAGTAAAGGAATTATATTCTTAAGCAAGGCGTTACTTATTAGTATTTTACTGATAGTTTTAGAGATATTTAGGGATAAGTTTAATCTTGTGCTTAAGTGGCGATCTAGCTATCCTCTGTTTTTTTAAAAACTAAATTAACATCCTTACCATTAGAGGGTAACTGTGGAAAATGACACTGCATTAAAACTGAACGAGGCTTTAGGTCAAGGTCAATTGCTATTTATGGTTATAATGGCTATATTTTTTGCCTTTTTAGGTTATAAATTAGCTCAAAAGACTAACCGAGATCCTATAATCTGGGGAATTATAAGTGGAATATTTCCACTGCTAGGAATAGCTGGACTATGTTTACTGTTTATTTTTGCTGATAATACAAAGTCAAAACGGCGTGGTAGACGTTCTTCTAAGCACACTACTTATGACAATTCAGGTCGTCTCTCTTCCTCAGAAAGAGCTGATCAAGAAGCTCTTGGACTTCAGGAGCAAGTCCATGAAATAAAAGATCAAGATAGATATGACAAAGACTCAGATGATCTAGCGATGTTATGGTACTATGTAGATAAAGAAAAGAGAGAGAAAAAGGGTAGCTATATACTTGAAGAAATGAAACATCTTTTTAATGAAGAGATTATTTCGACAGATACTTTTGTATGGAGCAAGGGAATGAAAGAGTGGAAGCAGATTAAGGATTTGCCTGATCTTGCCGAAAAACTAGTAGCTAAGTAATAAAAAAGGCCGCATAAGCGGCCTTTTATAACTTTGTTGAAAAGGTAAAATTTACCAGCTGGACTTAGTTACACCAGGGATCATACCTTTAGAAGCCATTTCTCTAAAACAAAGTCTAGAGATTTTGAACTTCCTGTAAACACCTTTACCTCTACCAGTAAGTTGGCAACGGTTTCTTAGACGAACAGGTGAAGAGTTTTTAGACATCTTGTTAAGCGTATTAGTAGCTTCTTGTCTATCTTCATCAGAAGTGTTTACATCTGAAATAATTTTTTTAAGGGCTTTTCTTTGATCCCACTTTAGCTGGACCAAACGCTCTCTTTTTGCTTGTCTTGCAACAACGGATTTTTTAGCCATGTTAACCTCTAGGTTGACGTGTTTTTCGTTTTAGCGCAGGGCCTTTTTGTCTTTGCTTACGAGTAGGGTTTTTAGAATTGATAACATATATGCGACCTCTTCTGCGAACAATTTTGTCACCCTTAGAAGGATCTGCTTTGATTGATGACTTAACTTTCATAGTTTTCCTAAAAGTATCGGATTTCAGTTTTTAAAACATTTAAAGACCTCTAGATATACCTCAAATATCTTTTCTTTTCAAGCCTTATGTTACATTGATGCAAGTTTTTTAAAAGCTTCTTTATAAAAGGGCTAGGTGGGGCTCTAACTTAGATAGAATTTGTTTTTGAAAAACATTAGCTTCTTCGGCCTGAATACGGAGTAATTTTTTCTTCTCTTTTGAAACTGGGAGGTTATTTTGAAATAAATAGTTGGTGCACTGTTTAAGTTTATTAATTTTAGTCTTATTGGGAATGTCTGCTGCAATTAACGCATCAAGAAAGTAGTTGAGAAAGTTAGCGCTTACCTTAACTGGACATGGCCTTTCAGCTCCTGAAAAGTGAGCCTTGATTTCATGGAAGATCCATGGTCGTATAATGGCTCCTCTTCCAATCATAAGGCCATCACATTGAGACAGCTGGTGTAGTTTTAGAACATCTTGAACGGTAATTAAGTCTCCATTACCAACAACAGGAATATTTAAATATTTTTTTGCATCAGCTATTAGTTGCCAGTTTGCTTTGCCTGAATAGCCCTGTCTCTTAGTCCTTGGGTGGATAGTAATAAAAGAAGCTCCAGCATCCTGAACCGCACTTAATACTTCCGTAAATAGAGAGGTATCTTCAAATCCAGAGCGAATCTTAACACTAACAGGTATAGGGATAGATGAGCTCATATTACGCACAATTTTGTAGAGTATATCAGGAGTTCTTAAGAGGGATGAGCCAGCCCCTCTTCCCACTACAGTATTTGAAGGGCAGCCGCAGTTGAGGTCAATTCTAGGGGCACCTCTTAAGTAAAGATGGATGCCCATTTGCGTGAGAAGGTCAGGGTCTTGCCCCATGATTTGGCAGGCTAGAGGAATAGAAGATGCAAGTTCATTCGGATTAAATTTTTTCGATAAGCTCCGGACATGAGCATTAGAGGGAACTCTAAGAAACTCTGTGCACATTTCATCCATTCCACCAATTTTGCTCATAGCTTGTCTAAAGAAAATATCACCTAAGCCTTCCATGGGAGCTAGAAATAAGCGGGGAAGCTTTGGAACTTCGGGGGACCAGTAATCTGCAGGTAGTGTTTTCAAGTTTTTCTTTGTCATGCCATAACAATTAGTAGATAAGAATATAGCTAAATTATAGGCGGTAAAAACATTAAATGAAAAGAAGAGAGCTTATTAGGCAATAAAGCACTTTGTTTTTCTTGAAAATAAATGCTTCAATGAATTAAAATTTCCGCCATAAAGCAAATATACTAGCTAAGAGGATTAGTAACGTGAAAAGAACATATCAACCTAGCAACAGAAGAAGAAAGACTACTCACGGTTTTAGAGCAAGAATGTCAACTAAAGGTGGTAGACTAGTTTTAAAAAGAAGACGAAGAGCTGGTAGAAAGGTATTATCCGCTTAATGTTCTCTTACCCTAAGACGCTGCGTTTACTTAAGCGGCGTCAATTTGAGGATCTTAAAAAATCTTCGACAAAGACACAAGGCAGCTATATTAGCTGCCATTTTTGTTTTTCAGGCCAAGAAACTTGCAAACTAGGCCTTAGTGTCCCTAAGCGTTTTGGTAAAGCCCACCAGCGCAATCGTTTTAAGCGGCAATTAAGAGAACTCTTTCGATTAAATCAACATCAAATTCCAGAAGGTTTGCACCTACACATAGCTCCTCGAACTTGGGCTTTAAATGCTAAATTTTCTAGTATAGAGCACGACTTTAAACAAGTGATGAGCTTTATATTAGGACTTCAAGATAGCCAAGGAGCTTCTGTATGTACAAACTCATAGCTCGCTTTATCCTTGTAGCAGGACTAGGTATTATCATTAGTATGGGGTTTCTGATACCTAATGACTATGATATGTTATACCGAATGGCAGGTATTGTTTTAGCTTTTGTAGGAGTGTTACAACTTCTATTTACCAGCAAAAAATATAAGCAGAATATTCCAAGTGTCAGGAAAGATTATTTAAGGCGTCTGAAAAAAAGGCGAAGAAAGTCTAACGGATAGTATTCCCTAAGACTTCACCGTGGGGCTCAATCCCAGCTATAAGGTTTTGAATATAGCGAACAGCTTGTAGAATTTCTGACTTTCTATTTTTAGGTGCAAAGCGTAATGACTGCTTTGCATAACTTAAAGCTTCTTTGTTTCTATTATGGCTAAGTAGAGTTTGAGCAACTGTGATTTGAATTTTCCATGTATTTTTATTGCTAGTATTTCCAAAGCGGCTCAGATAATCTGTTAGAGGCTTTAGGGTACTTAAAATATTTTGTTCATCAGATGCGCTTTTCAAGTTAGACTGGAAGTCAATAACTGCTAGACGGTAGTGCCAGCCTTCGTGGTCTTCTGGATCGCTATCTAGAACTTTCTCTTTAACACTAAGTGCTTTCTGGGTTTTCCGTCTACCTGCTTCAGCAAGAGCTTGGTATTTTTCAACTAAGAAAAATAAGCTGTTTTGCTTTAAACCTTCATTTAAGATTTTAGCAATATCTTCTGTACTGTTCAGTTTTTTAGCCGTTTTATAAAGGCTTTCTAGATCAAGCTGAGAGTTTAAGCCCTTGTTTAATTTATCTATTGACTCTTTGTAAATTTCAAAATTCTTTAGTACTTGAAAGACCTTTTCTCTATAGGCTTTGCCTCCGCCTTTTATATAGCCTAGACGGTCGATTTCTTGTTCATTATGATCCATAATAATCACAGTAGGAAAAGAACGGATTTTGTAGCGATTTTTAAGTTTAGTATTTTGCTGAATTAGTTCTAAATCTTGCTTCTTCTCTTTTGGGAAATCTATATTGATATATACAAAAAACTCTCTTAGATATTCTTCAAATTCATTAGATTCAAATACTTCAGATTTTATTTTCTTGCACCAACGACACCAATCTGAACCTGAAAAATATAGCAGTATTGGTTTTTCTAGTTGATGTGCTTTTTGAATAGCTTCATCATAGTTTTCCTCCCATAAGATCTGTGGGGTAGTAGTGGTAGGAGTTTCTTCAGAGAATAAGAGTGATGAACTAAGAAAAAGGATGCTATAAATACACCGTCTTAAAATAACCTTAATAGATACCATTAACTTACCTAAATCTTGAGCCCTAGAGTTTTTGTGTTCATGTTGGCATAAGGTATATCAACAACTGAATAAAAGCAAACAATAGGCAAAATAATTTCTTTTGAGAGACTTTTTATAGAGGAGGTTCTTGAATGAAAGCTGCCATTGTAGTAAACTAAAAGCTTTTAAAAAAAGAATTAATGACCTGTGCCACCTTATAAAGTCCTAAGACATAGAAAAGAAAACCTTAAAAAGTGCAGTTTGACAGGGCTTGAAACCAGAGAAGATTTTGAGTTTTATGCCTACCCCAGAAAAGGTTCTATTGATTTATCTGGGTACTTTATTCTTAGTTTAGATGGCTCGATTTTGACAAGAAAAGATGCAGATAAAGGAGTTATGCTTGTGGATAGTACATGGCGTTACTCTGAAAAAATGTTAGACTTCTTGTTGAAAGGTCAAATAGTAGAGCAAAGGCGATTACCAGCTGATTTTGTGACAGCGTACCCTAGAAGGCAAGATGACTGTGTAGACCCTAGTGCAGGTCTAGCATCTATAGAAGCTTTGTATATAACCTGTGGAATCTTAGGGCGTGATACTAAGGGGCTACTAGATCACTACTATTTTGCAGAAGCATTTTTAGAGCTTAACAGAGAAGCTTTTAAAAAATATTTTTAAGTTATGACAAGAGAATTATCCATGGAAAGTCTATTTCAGATTTTAGATTCAGTGAACAATATCTTATGGAGTGAATATGTAAGTATTCCTCTAATTCTACTTCTGGGTATTTTTTTCACTATCAAGAGCGGTTTTTTACAAATTCGCTCGTTTCATAGAGTTATCAGAAATTTTACAAAATACTTTTTTGAGACAGAAAGTAGTGGCAAAGGAATTCATCCTTTAAAAGTCTTTTTTGCTGCAGTAGGAGGCTGTGTCGGAGTAGGTAATATTGTAGGAATCTGTGAGGCTGTAAAATTTGGTGGACCAGGGGCTTTATTCTGGATATGGGTAACTGGCTTACTTGGCATGATCATTAAGTACTCTGAAGTCTTTTTAGGCATGAAATTTAGAGTGGAAAATGATGAGGGTGGTTATGATGGAGGCCCTATGTATTACTTAAAGAATGCATATAGCTCTAACTTTCTAAAAAAATGGGTGCCTAGAGTTGTATGTATCTTTCTCTGTATCTATGGAGTAGAGATCTATCTGTTTTCAGTGATTAGTACTACCATCGTGGATAATTGGGGTATCAATAGAGAGTTAGTGGTAACAGGGCTTCTTATCATTGTAATGCTTACCGTTAAAGGTGGTATGCAAAGAGTTGGCAATGTCTGTGGTACTATTATTCCTATTTTCATCCTTATCTTTTCCGGAATGTCACTTTGGGTTATTTTCCAGAATATTGGTATGTTACCTGAAGTATTTAGCGAAGTTTTAAGTTCAGCATTTACCGGCCATGCAGCTGTAGGTGGTTTTGCTGGAGCAACAATTGCTCAAACTGTTTCATGGGGAATTAAAAGGAGTTGTTACAGCGGAGACGTAGGTATAGGTTATACATCCGTAGTACACACAGAGAGTAAAGAGCAGGACCCTAGAAAACAGGCTTCTCTAGCTATTTTTGGTATTTTTTTAGATACTTTTGTAGTATGTACTCTCTCTGTTGTTGTTGTGCTTTTTACACAGGTATGGAAAGAGCCTATTGAAGCCACTTTTTTTGTGCAGAAATCCTTAGAAATGTATTTTTATGGAGTGAAGTATTTTTGGCCCTTCTTTATTTTTATTTTAGGTTACTCTACGATTATCACTTTTTTTGCAATGGGAATGAAGTCTGCAGACTTTTTACTAGGTCATAAGGGA
>JAACFD010000068.1 GCA_009937555.1 Chlamydiales bacterium
CCCAATAAGGTAGTGTATAAAAAACCAGCGGGTCAATACACCAATTAAAATAGTTAGTGCTGCTAAGCCAATTAAAATAATGGCTTGGCTACCATACTGAAGGAGCTGATCACCGCTTAAGAATAACAATTTTTGTGGAATGATGTTATATTGGTTTAAAAGATCATTAGCTAAACCGACAAAGGGCTTGGTTAAAAAATTAACAATGAATGAGACGATCATGATGGTTAATGCTAATGGAAGCAAGATCACAAGACCTGTCATAAAATGTTTTTTCACGTATAGCTCCTTATTCGTAGTAGCTGATAGTTAAGTTGAGTCGGACAAGGTCTTCAAAACCCTCTTTTAATGAATAGCTGTTAGGGAAGCTGTCTTTAAGAAGTCTAAGAGCGGTTTGGGTGCGGTTACCTGAGCGACAATAAAAGTAAATCGCCTTATCTGTTGGCAGGTCAACTTTAGAAGGTGCTTCTTTTATTTCGCTTAAAGCTAGCAGTTTAGATCCTTCTATATACCCCATTTCCCACTCAGGCTCTTCTCTAACATCAACAAAAAGGCCTGTTCCTTTTTTAACGTTTTCAATGACCTCATCAATATTATATGGCATAAGTTTACCGCTTTTTCCTTTTTTTTCCTCGTTTTGTTTTTTTACTCCCTAAAAAAGGTTTCTTTCCCTTTGCTGGCTTTCTTGATTTTTTCAGATCTCTTTTCTTTAAAGGTGGGCCATCTGTTTCTGCTGGGCAAATGCACCAGCGGCTTTCAGAGCGTATGAGATCAACTTCTAGAAGCATCACCTCAATTTTTTGGCCCATAGTATAGCGGTTTTTGCTGTGAGTTGCTGTCAGGCTCTGGGTTTCTTTAGAGTATTCTAGGTAATCCTGGTCGATCTGTGAAATATGGATAAAGCCTTCTAGCAGTAGCTCATCTGTTTCAAATGAAATGCCCTGAGCTTTTACAGAGGTAATGCTAGCTTTATAGCTAGCATAGGGGTGCTTTTGCTGAAGCTTTTCTAAAAGACGTAGCTTTTTTAGCCGGTTGACTTGCATCTCAGCTTTAGCACTTTGCCGTTCATGAATAGAGCAGCTATCTGCAAGTTGAGCATAGTCGACATCGGGGTCTGGGTCTTGGCTAAAAAGTAAACGGTGAACGATCAAATCACTGTAGCGCCTGATTGGACTGGTGAAGTGACAATAGTGCTCTAGGCTTAAGCCGTAGTGACCTACATTTTCAGTTGAGTAGGTTGCTAGCTTCATTGAGCGTATAAATAATATAGATAATAACCGAGCTGTTTCTGGAGTCTTACTCAACTCATCAAACATCTCTTGTAGCTCTTCAGAGGTGGGTTCATGACTAAGTTGATAGCCAAACAAAGAAGCTATCGAGCTAAAATCTTGTAAGCTATCTGTTTTAGGCTCTTCATGGACCCTAAAGGGAAGGGGCATCTCTAAGTCTGAAAGGTGTTTAGCAATAACTTCATTAGCTTTAAGCATAAACTCTTCAATCATTTGATGCGTGATATCATACTCAATCATCTCTACTCGAGAAGGAATTCCGTGGTCGTCAACATAGAGCTTGGCTTCAGGTAGCGCAAATTCAATAGAGCCACGCTCTTTTCTCTTTTGTTTGAGCAGGTGGCAAAGCTCTGTCATGAGCTTAAGCTCTTTTAAGTAGGGGGATGTCTTTTCCTTTTCTAAGACTTGAAGCGCTTCTTTATAGGTGAAACGCTTATTGCTTTTGATAACAGAACGTAAAATTTGGTAATTCTCTAACTCGCCTTTTTTGTTTATGTGCATAAAAACACTGATGCAAAGTCGGTTTACCCTAGGTTTTAGACTACAAAGCTCGTTAGAAAGCTCAAAAGGTAGCATAGGGATACAGCTATCTGGAAAGTAAGTTGAATTGCCCCTTAAAGCAGCTTCTTTATCAATGGCAGAGCCTTCTTTCACATAGTGGCTTACATCAGCTATATGTACCCCAAGATGATAGCTGCCTTGATTATCTTTTTTAATGCTTATAGCGTCATCAAAATCTTTTGCAGTATCAGGATCAATGGTAAGGGTAACTTCATCTCTTAAATCTAAGCGGTGTTTTAGATCTTGTGCTGAAACGCGTGAGGGTAGTGCTTTTACTTCTTTTAAAAGATTTTTGGGGAAGCTCGTGCGGATATTATGTTCAATGCAGCTGCAGGCAGTATCTACTTCAGCTTTTGAGATATGGCCTAGCTTTTCTTTTGAGTGTAAAATAGTAGGGTCAGATCCTTTGTGCCAGCGAAAAACCTTACCTAAAATACGGTCACCTACTTTTAACTTGTGCTCTGACTTTACCAAGACAGGGTGAGAAGGACCTAGAGTTCCGCTAAAAGCTAAATAGCGCCCGTGAGCAAGGGCTTCTGTGATGGTAACTACTAGCTCTTTTATTTCCCTTTCTAAAACCTCTATTACTCTACCTTCAGGTCCTTTGGAGGAAGAGGTTTTAGTTACCTGCACTTCTACTATATCGCCATTAATAGCCCCATTGACTTGGGACTTAGGGATGAATATATTAGTTTGATCGTAGTCTTTAGAGGGGTGTAGAAAGGCAAAACCTTTAGGGTTGGTAAAGAGCTCTCCTTTTACTACAGGGTAGTCTTTAGTTTTCTTGCTTTCTCTGGGGAGTTGAAAGCGCTTTTTTATAACCTCTATCTGACCACTAATTATGAGTTCTTTTACTGCTAAGTCAAAGTGGTTAAGCTTTGCTTGTGAAATATTAAGTGTGATTTTTAACTCATCTAGAGTTAAAGGCTCATAACTTTTCTTTTTCAGTAGCTTAAGTAGCTTTTTAATAAGGCTGACTTTCGGATCTTGTTTTTTTGTTTTTCGCTTCATATTGAGTGATTTAAGTGTCTTTGCTAGAGCCAATAGGATCTATATTTATTTAAAGTTTAAAACCTGCTATCATGGTGTCTTTACTTTAAAATGTCAAATTTAAGAGAGTTAATTCAAAAAGGATAAAGCGATAAGATGAGTAAAGGTAGTTACGATTTTCGTGAAATTGAGCAAAAATGGCAAGAGCACTGGCTAGACAATAAGATATATAAAGCTGAAATTGACCCTCAAAGACCTAAATATTATGTACTTGATATGTTTCCCTACCCTTCGGGTTCAGGCCTTCACGTAGGCCATGTCGCGGGCTACACTTCAACCGATATCATTGCACGTTATAAAAGACAGAAAGGTTTTAGCGTATTACATCCAATGGGATGGGATAGTTTTGGATTGCCAGCTGAGCAGTATGCTATTCGCACTGGCACTCACCCTGCAATAACGACTGAAAAAAACATTAATAACTTCCGTTCGCAGCTTCAAAAGCTAGGTTTTAGCTACGATTGGGACAGAGAAGTTAAGACATCAGACCCAAACTTTTATAAGTGGACTCAATGGATTTTTACTAAGCTTTATGAAAAAGGACTTGCCTATGAAGCAGATGTCTTAGTGAACTATTGCCCACAGCTAAGAACCGTGTTAGCTAATGAAGAAGTGGTTGAAGGTAAATCTATTGAAGGTGGGCACCCTGTAGAGAGACGTCCTTTAAGACAGTGGGTTTTAAAAATTACAGAGTATGCTGAAAAATTATTAGAAGGCTTAGACGACTTAGATTGGCCAGAAGGTTTGAAAAAGCTTCAAAGAAACTGGATAGGGAAAAGTCACGGAGCAAAAGTAAGGTTTGTAGTTGATCAAACAGATCAAGAATTAACCGTATTTACAACAAGACCTGATACGCTTTTTGGAGCGACTTACATGGTCGTAGCTCCTGAGCATCCTATTATAGAAAAGATTCTACAGCCTGAATACAAAGAGCAAGTAGAAGCTTACTTAGATGAAGCTAAAAAGAAGAGTGATTTCCAGCGTTCAGAGCTTAATAAAGATAAAACAGGTGTGTTTACAGGGGGCTATGCTATCAACCCTGTCAATCAGGAAAAAATCCCTGTTTGGGTTTCAGATTATGTCCTAATGGGATATGGAACAGGTGCTATTATGGCTGTTCCAGCTCACGATGAGAGAGATTTTGAATTTGCTACAAAATTTAACTTGCCTATCAAAGCCGTACTAGACCCCAAAGAGAATAAAAAATTAGCTAAAGAAAGATCTTATGATAGCTTTGAAGCTTTTAGAGAAGATGTTCTAGCATCTAAAATTTTCTATGCTGGTGATGCTGTCATGATAAATAGCAGCAACGCTGAATTTTCTATTGATGGTGTGGATAGCAAGCAAGCTATTAGTGATATCTGTGAGTACTTAGAGAAGAAGAATGTTGGGGAAAAAACCATTAATTATAAGCTTCGTGACTGGCTTTTCTCAAGACAGCGTTACTGGGGAGAACCCTTCCCAATACTGCACTTAGAAGATGGTACAAAGCGCCTTTTAGATATGGATGAACTGCCACTTCTACCTCCAGAGATAGAGGAGTATAAACCTAACGAAAAAGGGGAGAGCCCTTTAGCGAAGGTAGAAGACTGGATCCATATTGATGATAAAAAGAGTGAGCAAAAAGCCCAGAGGGAAAGCAATACTATGCCCCAGTGGGCGGGTTCTTGCTGGTATTATTTACGTTTTTGTGATCCCCATAACAGTGAAAGTTTCTGCTCAGAAGAAGCGCAAAAATACTGGCTGCCTGTAGATTTTTACATTGGAGGCTCAGAGCACACGGTTACACACATGCTTTATGCTCGCTTTTGGCATAAAGTCTTACATGACCTTGGCTATTTAAGCACCAAAGAACCTTTTCAAAGATGGCGTAATCCAGGCATGGTGACCTCACGTTCTTTCCAGAAAGATAGCGGCGCTTATCTAGAGCCTGAGCATGTTATTGAAAAAGATGGTAAGTACTTTTGTAAAGACAGCAACGAGGCATTAAAGTCACAAGTTGAAAAGATGTCTAAGTCAAAGCTTAATGGAGTCAATCCTGATGAAGTGATTGAGGAGTTTGGCGCAGATAGCTTAAGGCTATATGAAATGTTTATGGGACCTTTAGATAAAGAGAAGGTTTGGAACACTGACGCTGTTAGTGGCTGTCATCGCTTTTTGAATCGTTTTTATGATCTTATTTTTTCAGATAAAGTTTCAGAAAATGACAGTGAGCAAGCTCTGCAGTTAGCTCACCGTTTAGCTGATGGAGTATCTAAAGATATTGAAAGCTATAGTTTCAACACAGCCATTGCTAAGATGATGGAGTTTATTAATCATTTTACAAAGTTAGAAGCTTATCCTAAAAAAGCTTTGTTAATGGCAACGCAATGTCTATTTCCTTTTGCGCCGCACTTGGCTGAAGAAGCTTGGCAACATCTTCAAGGAGAGGGTGAGTTAAGTTTTGCTCCATTCCCTGAAGTAGACTCAAAGTTCTTAACCGTATCAGAAGTGACTTATGTCGTGCAAATTAACGGTAAGGTGCGTGCTCGTTTTGACATGCCAAAAGATCTTTCTCAAGATGAGATTTTAGACTTGGCTAAAAAGGATGAAAAAGTCCAGAAATACCTGGAAGATGCTGAAATTAAAAAAGTTATCTTTGTTCCTAATAAGCTTTTAAACTTAGTTGTTATTAGTCAAAAAGCGAAAGCTTAAATACTTTTAATAGCTGCAGCAGCGCTTCTCTGCTGCAGCTTCTTTTCTTATATATTAATCATAATTTCATACAAGCTGCATCTATTTATAAGCCAAATAGATAGCTTTCTTTTACTATAGATCTTTTCTGGAGCTCTCTCTCTTAGCTTTTGAGCTACTCTAAAAAATATGTTATAATAAAGCTGCATGGTGGGGGCTTTTCTGCCTTTATGTAACATTTCTAAAGCATTAAAAATAAGAGAATAAACATGAGTAGTGAGATTTTAGGACCTGGAGATAATTCTGATAAATTAAACATAGGAAGGGGTGCAGCTCCTCTTGATGCTACTGGAGATAAAGGTCCTTTAGAGAATCCTGCAATAGGTGGGATTAGTAGGAGTGTTTTTAGCTTCATCGAGCAACTTCGTATACGCAGTATGCCGGGTACAAAACTACCTCTAGCTTCACCTATTACAAAAAACGGTTCACCTGTTGGGGGGCAAGGCTCAGCCTGTAAAACCTCTAGAGTTGCAAACCCATGTTTTAGCCCTATAGACAAAGCAGTGAGAAGAGGCTCAGGCACAAGTAGTGACGGTACCTGGTCGTTGTCTCGAGATTCGACCCCAAGAGATCTATCGTCATCAAGTTTTGGGAGTGAAGTAAGTAGCACTGAAGACTCATTTGGTGGTAGAACAACAGCAGATACTCTAGGTGATGGTTCTCTAGATTCTCCCATCCCTAAGAAGGGAGCATTAACTATTGATACAGGTGATGAAAGAGGAGGGTTAACTGTTGACGTAGGTGGCTTTGATGATGAAGGCATGAGTGTAGAAGAATACATAGGAAATGAAGAAGAGATTCCTAAGACTGTGATTGAAAAGCAAACTATAGATGGGGTTGAAGAGGAAGTTTTAGTTGAATACAAAATTAGTCCTTATGATGAGAGCCTTGCTGTACTTGCTAAGGAAAAAGGCAGAAGAAACCCTCACGGCTTATTAGAAGCCTTAGTAGCAGCAGATAAAAAAGGGTGGATTGAGGCTAGAGTTGGAAAAAGTATACAAGACATGACAGCTGCTGAAAAGGTTCAGTTAGTTAGATATGGGCATATAATTACAGATTTTTCTAGTCTAAAAGGGGAGGATCTAAAAGTTTTCTCTCCAGGAGAAACTGAAGGAGACTTTTCAAGGGATTTAGCATCAATTTTATTGAAGATTTCTCAGGGGAGTGAAGGGGTTAGTTGTGAAGTCTCAGGAGAGGGTAAGTCAGGGAGCAATATTTTTTACAAAAATGGGGAGCCATTTTGCATTGAAAAGCCCGTAAAGGGCGATATAGGTTGTGATAGCGCTATAGATGCTCACGTTTGTCCTGTTTCCAATGGAGGCAATGTTGATAGGCGTAAAGCTGGGAATGTCATGATAGCTCCAGGAATGGGCCCCTACTTTGAAGCCTTAGCTTATAACTTATCATCCGAATCTCTTGGGATGAGTGTTGTCCCTCCAACTGTTATAGCTTATTCTGCACATGAAAAAAGCTCTGTGCTGGGGCATAGAGTGCTAGATGAATTACCTGCAGTAGTAGCAGAGAAGAGTCATAGATTCACAGGGGAAGATCAAGACGCTTATAGAGAATTTATTGAAAACCCAGCTACGGATGAGTCTATAGATACATTTCAGAATTACTTTCTTTCTAAGCTTCTTTCGACAAATAAAAGAACAGCTGTAGAAACAGTAGAAATTGATACTAGCAGTTTCGACACTAAAGGCTTTATGCAAAAAGCTAAAGATGCCAGTGTAGTAGAAATAGAAGGAATACTTCAGGCTAAGGTAACAGAGGCAATAGGTGGAACAGAAAAAGATAAGGCAGCTACTTCCAGAAGTTTTAAAACTTTAGTTGCAGACTTAGGAGAAGGCTATAAAGTTTATGCAGAGGTCACGGACTCTTTATTAAAAGGGGAAGAAGTAGAAGCTGAGAAATTCGAAACATTCAAAGACTATATGCTGAACTACCTTGAAGAGTGTAAAATTAGCCATGAGTACAGAGAAAAACTTGAGGAGGCGATAGCAGCCCTGCCAAGTCAGATTGAAGTGATGCTTAGATTAATTGCAGAAGTAAAAAGCCCTATTAATGAAAAGGGTATAGCTCTTTTTGAACAAGCTATAGATTCTTTAAAAGAAACCCCTGAATCAACTACAGTTAAGGTAGATTTTATTAACGCTTCTTTAGAGCTGTATTTTCAACGCTCTTCACTGGAAGGTTATGAAGGAATATCTGTTGAAGTAAATAGTTCAAAAACACCTAAAGATATACTTCAAAAATGCTCTTTCCAAAAGATGGTCGCAGGAGCAAGTTCATGGAGCTGGTCTAAAATTAAAGAAAAAGAATCTAGCGTTCCTTTAGATCAATGGCAAGATATAATGCTGCTAGATTTACTAGTTTTTAATGCAGATAGAAACTATCAAAATATAATTTTTAAAGAAGATGAAGAGGGTAGAACATCGGTTTATGCAGTAGATCACAGCGTTATACTGCCCAGAGAGAGTTTTTCAAAGTTTGACCCATGTTGGCGTGATCTTGAGTGTTCTAAGCAGCCTTGGAGCGAAGCTAATAGAGATAAAATAGTAGGTCTTGATACTGAGTCAGTGTTAAAAAAATCAGCCCTTAACTTTTTTAAAATGTTAGAGCTCCCTATTGAAGAGGGAGTAGATATAGAATCTAAAGACTTAGGTTACATTGCAGGCTTGCTGCCCAAAGATTTTCAAGTGCACCTAGAAACTCTAGAAAACCAAATTATAATGCTAAAGCTAATGTCAGAGCTTGAGATGACGCCTAGAGAAATAGCCTATACTATGTATAAAGTAAAAGAAGGCTTTTCTGGTCGTGTGATGCAAGAGTTGTGTCAATTGACTAAGAGCGAAGGTGGGGAAGCAAAGGTTAAGGTTATTATTAAATCTGCTAGAGCACTTGAAAAATCTGCAATTGAGAAGCTTGCTGCAACCTTAGATGGTCTTGGAAAAACAGAAGAAGAAAAGCAAGCATTAGTAGAAAAAGTATTTTCTAGATCTTATACGACTCCAGAGTTAGAAATTCACGTTCCATTTTTTAACCTCCTAGTAGCTAAAGCTTCTAGTAAAACAATGCTTGAAAAAACTGATGCAGAGCAAGCTGAAAAGCTTAGCTCTCTATCAGATGATTTACTGACTCAAGCTATAGATGAAGTGTTGTTAGAAGGCGAGCTTTTATCACTTAAAGAGAAAGTAAAAGAAACTTTTATAGCTGAGGCAGAAGCCTCCCCACTTGTAGATGAAGGGAAATTTATTAAAAAAGCAATTAGTGATGAAGATAAAACCTTAAGTGCACTTAGAGAAGAACTGATTGAAAAAATAAGCTCAGATCCAGAGGTTTTTAAAGCTTTAGTGGAGGCAAAGAAGACTGAACTACTTGAGAAAGTCAAGGCAGACTATCAAGTAGCTGTCTTATACCAGGAAGCTGCTGAAGAACTTAAAGGTCGCTTATTATCTAGAGGTAGTGAAGAAGACGTAGACTCTACA
>JAACFD010000069.1 GCA_009937555.1 Chlamydiales bacterium
GGCTTGCCGGGCTGCGTACTGTAGAAAAAGAAAAGCCTGATGCAGTTATCTTAGACTTAATGCTTCCTGGTATGCACGGTTTAGATGTATGTAGAAAGATTAAGGGCAATCAAGAGACCAAACACATACCTGTATTAATGTTAACAGCGAAGAGCGAAGAGTTAGATGTTATTCTGGGCCTTGAATTAGGGGCTGATGACTATATTACTAAGCCTTTTTCTCCTAAAGTATTATTTTCTCGTATCAAGGCTGTGCTACGCCGCAACTCAGCGCCAAAGTCAACACCAAAGATCATTAGCTTTGGAGATTTTACTTTAGATGTAGACCGTTACTTACTTTTTAAGAGTGATGAAAAGATCCAAGTAACGCTATCCGAGTTTGGAATCATTAGAAAATTGTCTTCTCACCCAGGGCAAGTATTATCTAGAAACCAATTGCTCGATGAAGTTTCTAATGAAGATGCCTTTATTATGGATAGGAACATTGATGTACACGTAGCTTCCCTTAGAAAGAAGTTAGGCCCAAACTTTGACTGGATTGAGACGGTCAGAGGTGTAGGGTACCGCTTTAAGGATATGTCCTAATTTACTGGAAGTCTTTCCGGGAAAAAATTAGGGTGAGAATAGTTCCATGTTACTTGAAATTGGCTATTTGAGGGTAAATTAACAGCTTTTCTTTGCTGAGACTTAGTGATTTTAAAGTTGTGAATACCCCCATAATAGCTTTCAAGTAACCGTAGAGCTTGCAATTCTGGGGTAAAGTAATCCCATGCTAGGTCAACTGAGACCTTGCGCTTGCCTCGCTTAAAATCTAAAAAGTTAACCTGTGTTGTGTTTTGGCTACTATCTAATTTTACTCTTAGTGAAAGAAGGATATTTAGTGGCCATGAACCTTCCTCATACTTGGAAAGAATAAAGGTAGAGAGGCTGTCATCTTCTGGATCTAGAAATAGAGTGCTGTCTTTAAGCGCCCCCTTACCAAAACCTAGATCATTAGATATAAAAGATAATACTACCTCAATCGGCAGGTAGTTATACTGAAGTTGCTCTTTGCCAATCTCTTTATTCAAACGCTGGTTTTTCATCTGTAATAGGATATCTTCTTTTTGTTTATCCCACTTGTTGGCATTACTGCTATACTGGGTTACAGCTGATTGAAAATTGTTTCGAGATTGCATAGTTTCCCATGGGCTGAAAAGTAAATCTGACATAAATACCCAAGGTACGCAAAACAAAACTAGAGCTGCTATAGCTGTTGTTAGTTTCTTTTTAGAAAGCTTACTCTTTGTTATATCAACAGATTCGATAGACACAGTTGTCTTTTTTATGGTGGGGGTTTCTGCTGTTTGTGTGCTTTCAGACTCAGAAAGTTCTTCACCACAAAGGTGGCAAATTGTTGCTGTTAAGTCATTGGTAGCATTACAAAGAGGGCATTTCATAGATCTATTCCTTTTTTAGATGCTAACAGTAGATTCAAGAAGAAGCGACTCTACTTTTTTCTTCAGTGTACTTGCCATATTAATTTTTTCCCACATAAAGTCTGGGTCATTTCTTCCAAAGTGACCACCTGTTGCTGTTTTCTGGAAAATAGGACGCTGAAGGTCTAAAGTTTGAATAATTCCATAAGGGGTTAAGTTAAAGCAAGATTCAACAGCTTCAGCTAAAATTCCTTCTTCTACTTGTGAGGTATTAAAAGTGTCTATTTTAAGAGATATTGGTTCGCACTTTCCAATGGCATAGGCTAGTTGAATTTCGCAGCGCTTAGCCAGTTTTGCTGCAACAATATTCTTAGCAATATAACGAGCCATATATGCTACGCTTCGGTCTACTTTGCTGGGGTCTTTACCTGAGAAGGCTCCTCCCCCATGTCTTGCCATTCCACCATATGTGTCAGCAATAATCTTACGTCCTGTAAGGCCGCAGTCTGCTTTAGGTCCACCCTCAACAAAACTACCTGAAGGATTAATAATAAAGTTTGTTGCTTCTGACAAGAATTCCTCAGGAAGAACTGATTGTGCAATAGACTTTACTTCTTGTTGAATTTGCTCTAATGGAACGTCTGGTAGATGCTGTGTTGAAACTAAAACCGTTTCGATATGTTTTGGCACAAAAGGGTGCTCATACAATACTGTGACCTGGGATTTAGCATCAGGACCTAAATAAGGTAGTTTTTTTTGTATACGGGCATTATTTAGAGCGTTTAAAACTAAATTAGATAAAACAAAAGGGAGAGGCATATATGTTGGGGTCTCATCACAGGCAAAGCCAAACATAATACCTTGGTCGCCTGCACCTAATTTTTCAGGGCTTTCCTTAAAAACACCGGAAGCGATTTCATTTGATTGTTGATTGATGCAGCTTGTGACTTTTAGCTTATCTACGTCAAGGCCAAAAACAGAATTATCATAACCAATTTTGTTTAGTACATCTTTAGCGACCTTTTCATGATCAACTTTTGCCTGAGAGGTGATTTCACCTGCAATGACTAGTAGTTGGTCTTTAATAAGAGTTTCACAGGCGACACGAGCTTGAGGGTCTTGCTGTAAGTGAGCATCTAAAATGGCATCTGATATTTGATCTGCTATTTTATCAGGGTGTCCCATTGAAATAGCTTCTGAAGTGAAGTACCAGTTGTTCATCATCCATTCTCCTTGATAGTGTATATAGTTGAAATTAGCTAATCAGTTGATACAAAATGGGGGTTACAATAAGATTTTCCTAAAACTAATTAATGCTTTTTAACTCTTTTAAAGGTTTTAGATGTTTAGGAAAACAACTTTTTTGTTATTTGCTGTATTTACCCTTCTTACTCTTAGTGCTTTTGCCAATATCAATAGCTTTGTTGATCTAGAAGGTTATACCAAGAAGTATCAACTAAAGCTCCAGGAGAATTCTTTAAATAAAAAAGATGTAGATACTCTCAAAGCTGATCTAGAATTTATTGATGGTAAAAATCTTATCTTAAAGGGCTTTCTCTATAAAAATAAGGCCGGAGCATGGCTTTTGTCACCAGAGCCAAGTTTAAAAACTTGTTGCGTTGGGGGTAAGAAAAAGGTCATGTCTCAGCTATATTTAGATAAAGAATTTGATGATGACTTAATCAATCAGGTAGTTACCTTAGAAGGAGTCTTTCATATTAACCAAGAAGAGGATTCTGAAGGAGGCTTAACAAAGCTATTTTCACTAGAGCATGTGAGGGTTCATAACTCAGAGTCTAAAAGCTTTCTACCTTATTTAGTAGTAGCTGTGGGAATGCTTTTAGTATTGTGGTTTTTAAGTGCTAAGAAAAAGATAGCAGAAGGTAGCTAGCTACCTTCTGCCTCTAGGGGGACTAACTACTAGGAGTTGCTGGATTGTTGTCAGCTCTTCCAGTTGCTTGATCTAATTTTCTACTGGATAATACGATGCCTGCATCGTAAACTTGCTCCAGTGTTTTTTCTCCATATCGGTCAAACCAGATCCATTTACCATTTCTGGTACCTCGAACCCAGTTACCTTCTGAGCGTTTCTTACCATTTTCATACCATTCTTCTGATTTACCATGAATACGATCATCCACAAAGAACAGTTCAAATTGTTGTTGCTTATTTCCAAACCACGAACGATATTCTCCATTCCGCTTGCCGTACATCCAGGCAGTTTTAGCTAATAGAGAACCCTCTTCATGATATTCCTCATAGTCACCATGGAGTAAGCCATTTTTATAGCTTGCTTTTGCTTGAAGTGAGCCATTAAGGTACCATAGACGCTCCTCACCATGCTTAAGCCCATCTTTGTATGTTGATTCCGTTTTCTTCTCTCCAGTAGGATAGAATTCATACATAACTCCAGAACCACTAGCAAATGCGCTCTCTTTTAGTAGAGTATCACCTGTCTGGTCATACCATCTCCAATCACCTGAAGGGATTCCTCTTGAGAATGAGCCTTCTAGAGATTTATTCTCGTTTCCATGGTAGGAAACATAAGGGCCATGTTTGAGGTTATTAACAAAGTGAGTCTCTGTTCTCTTCTTTCCATTCGGGAAGTACTCAGTTCTTTGGCCTTCTTGTATACCTGACTGGAAATGTGCAACTAGTTTTTTCTCGCCTGTTTCATAATAGTAAGTAATAGTTCCATCTAGCTTGCCGTGTCTAAAAGCTTGCTCTGTTTCAACTTTGCCATCTCTATAAAAAGACTGCCACTGACCATCTTGGGCTCCATTAATATATTTTCCTTGTAGCTTTAAGACATGCTTAGAGTCTACCAAGAAGTTATACCATTCTTGAGCAAGGCCATCTTGTAAGCCTTTTTTAAAGTGAACTTTTGACTGTAGAAGGCTATTTGGGAACCATGTACGCCACTCACCCTCACGATTTCCAGCTATATAGAAACCTTTAGTTTTGAGGCGTCGTTTATTTAGCTCTTCTTTATTGTGCTTTAATTTATTTCTTTCTCTTAACTCTTCCATTGAAGATTCATTGTCAGGAGTTTCAGGCCAATACTCTAGATACTCTCCTTCTTCTAAGCCATGTCGGTAACTCTTCTTTGAAGCTAACGAGCCATTACTGTACCATTCAGCCCAGTTGCCATCTTTTTCACCAGAGTAGAATCGACCTTCTAATTTCTTCTGAGATTTTTCAGCTCCAGCTGTGTTGTACCACTCCTCAACCTTTCCGTGTTTATTATCTAGGAAATAGTCTTGAGTAAGGTGAATAGTTCCATCTGAGTAGTTCTCTGTCCAAGTACCGCTTCTTTGACCATTAACAAACTGTCCTGTAGTCATGATGGTTCCATCAGAGTAAAATGTTTTAAATGTACCGTTAGGAACTTCATTGAAAAGAGCCATTTCAAGAGTTTTTACACCCTCTTTTGAATACTCTGTTAGCAGAGCATGTTCTTGGTCACCTTGATAAACAACCATCTTTGAGATAACAGGTTTAGAAGCGTCATTAGCTTTTTTACTGTGATAAGTATAAATGGTTCCTTGAGGCTTACCATTAAGGTAATTACCCTTTAGTTTGATATTACCATCTTGATACCTCTC
Organism: Chlamydiales bacterium; assembly: GCA_009937555.1. Lineage (GTDB taxonomy): Bacteria > Chlamydiota > Chlamydiia > Chlamydiales > JAACFD01 > JAACFD01. The sequence goes on from JAACFD010000069.1 coordinate 5,023, forward strand.
TTCAAAAGGGCCATACTGCTTGCCTTCTTTGAAGTTAATTTTAGAAGCAATATTTCCATTTGGGTAGAAGTTTTTCTGTAATCCATTTACCTTGCCTTCCGTGAAAGGTACTTCTTTTTTAAGGGCAATATTAACCTCAACTTTTCCATCTTCTCCTCTATGTCTTGCCTTAGTGTATTCATAAAGAATTCCTGTGCCGTCCTTAAAAGAAGAGCTTTTAATGAGGTTACTTTCTAGGTCATACCATCTCCATGTTCCATCAGGTGTGCCCATATGGAAATACCCGTGTACTAGTAAAGATCCTCCGTTGTCCCAGCTTTTAAGCTCGCCATGTTGTAAATCGTTTTGATAGGAAAGCTCATTTGATTGGTATCCGTTCATATACCAGGTCTTAAATAACCCTTGCTTAAGGTTACCTACAAAAAACTCTTCACTAGCTTGTTGGCCATTTTCATAGAAAGTATACCTTGGTCCATGTAACTGTCCGTTGAAATAGTTTTCGTTGATTAGTAACTGCCTGTCACCTGACCAAACTTTCCAATTTCCTGATTTTTCACCAGTAATATAGTCGCCTTTTGTAATCATGCCGTTATCAGAAACGAAAACCCATGTACCACTTCTTTGTCCCTTTACGATATTTCCCTGATGTTTTAAGCGGCCATCAGCATAAAACTCAGCTTCTCTACCGTGTTGTACCCCTTGGCCTTTTTCATTATAGGTCCAAGTTGCAATTCTTTTTAGTTTCCCATCCGGGTAGTAACTTTGCTTCTGAACCTTTCTTGCAGTGTTAGCCTCAAGGGGAGAGGTGTTTTGCATAGCTGACACTTCTTCATCTGAAATCTGCTCTGCCTGAGCAGGTCCAGCCAAAAGTAAGCTGAAGTTAAAGATGGTGGTAAAGAGGAAAGCTGATTTAGCTGTAGATTTAATTAGCTTAAGCATGAGTAAGACTCCTTAGCGAAATTCAAATAAGAAAATGCGTAAATATTACATTTCTAAACTAATTAGAGTTCTACTACTTGCTTGATAAAAAGTAAATAGTATTTAGAGAATAATCTAGGCTTTTTAACCTTTAGGAATTCGTATCTGCTGACCAACAAATACAGCTGACTTTGATAAGTTATTAAAAAGCTTTAACTCTTCTGTATCAACTTGGTTTCGTAAAGCGATAGACTCTAGGGAGTCACCAGATTTTACTGTATAGTAAGAAAAAGGTTTAAAGTAGGTCGGCTTACCTTTTATTTTCATTACAACATGATAAAGGTCGTCTACTGAGCTTTTGAGGGAGTTGGTTTGGGAAACCTGATGATAAAGTTCATTAACAGATTGCGTTACTGTATTGGCATGAGTCTTTACTCTATCTAGGTCTTTTAATAACTGACGGTTAGCTTTTTCAAGCTCAGCAATACGTTCTCTTAGAGTTACCTGTTGGGTATCAGAAAGATCAGAATACTCATTAAAAAGAAGGTCAAGTTTTTGATTCAATTGATACATTGAAGTTTGCTGATCTTGTATTCTTTGTGTAATTGTGTCTAGCTCAGCTTGGTTATGACTAAGCTCGTATTGGTTATCCTCTACTCGAGCATAAATTTGCTCCATGGTAACGTAGTCTTCTTTTGGGATATAAGGCTGCCGGTTACATTGGCATAAAATACCTGTTAATCCAGCTAAAATAAAGATGTTTAAGAACTTGAACTTGTGGTTCATACGTCCTTACCTCCAGTAGAGTTTAAATTGAGCTCTGCGGTTTTCTTGCCATGCATCATTATTATGACCCATAACTAAAGGTCTTTCATAACCAAATGAAATTGTAAATATACGATCTGGGTTGATCCCTTTAGATACTAGGCTTCCTCTAACGCTATTACTACGTCTAGTGCCTAGAGCCATATTAAATCCAGCAGCTCCACGTTCATCGCAGTGTCCTTCAACGAACAAGAGAAGCTTAGGGTTTCTTTGCATGTAATCAGCTATGTTTTTAATAGTCTGCTTGTCATCAGCTCTGTGAATTTCGTGTTTTGCTGTTTCAAAATGTAGATTTCTAAAGATCTGCTGCTGTTCAGCTGTAGAAGGAGCGTGAAAGCCTTCAACACCTGGTACATCACTCCCAGGTTCCCCTGGAGCAAGGCTAGACTGAGGAATAGCGTCTATTTCAGACGCAATTAAAGGATTGGACTGACTATCTCTTAGAGGAATGAAGTCGTCAGGTGTATTGCTAGCAAATGCATTGGGGTCTTTAATTGCTCTTGATTCACTTTGTTTTCCACCAAGAGATTTAAAGCTTTTACCAATGTAGTGTCCTGCCGTTTTACTATCTTCGACAATCTCACGTGTAGATCTACTGCAAGATCCTAAACATAAGGTTATTGAAATGCTTAAAGTGGCGAAGATGAGTTTTCTCAACATACTTGTCCTCAACTAAGTGATTGGAAATTTAAACAATAAGCGCTAATGCATTTATTGACAAACAGTTTATATTAACTTAAATTTTTTCTAAATTGAAAACCTATTTTTATTTTAGATATTCTGCCAGTGGGGAAAACGTTTTTCTCCGTATCCACTGGTAATTTGGATAGCCTCAGCATCATTTAGGTTTAATAGAAACAGCTCTGAAAAGTAAGCATCTGCAGTATTGAAAATCAAGTGCTTACTGTTATTTGCCCAGGTGGGGTTTTCTTTATGTTTATTGCCACTGGTAACCTGTCTTTCTTTGCCTGTCTCCGTATCGTATACCCATATTTGTCTTACACCATCAATTTTGCTGCTAAAGGCGATTTTCTTACCGTCTGGAGACCAAGAAGGAGAGGTGCTTTCAGTGTTTCTTTTGGAAACTAGCTCTAGTTTTAGTTCGTTAAGTTTTGTCCCAGGAGGGGGCACTTGCATGACGTAAACTCTTGGAGTGCCGCTTTTGTCAGATACAAATACTATTCTATCTCCATTTGGACTAAAACTCGGAGAGGCTTGTGTTGCTTGGGGAGCTGAAAATATTTGATAAGGCTTACCAACAGGGCCTGAATTAGGATCAAAGCCTAGTAAAAATAAATCGGCTCTACCGCCAGCATCACAGATAAAAGCGATCTTATCGCCTCTAGGAGACATTACTGGCATAAATTGATTTCCTCTAAGGGAGGTAAGCCTTTTTTTAAATGAGGGGTTATCAGTATTTGAGATGTAAATTTTAGGCTGGCCTGTCTGATATGATACATAGAAAAAGTAATTATTTTTAATACCTTCCAATTTTGGAAAGGTTGTAGGGGTAACAATGTAGGCGCCTTCATTAGTTAATTGAACTTTGTTGTGGCCATCGTAATCAGATTGATAAACCTCTGATACCCAAGTATTTTTCTCACTAGCTGATTTTTTTCTAACCGTATAGATAATTTTGCTAGAGGCAATGCCTTTCTCTTTAAATAGCGTATAGAAAAAAGAGTCTGCTACTTTATGAATAGCTTGTCTGTCATGAACCTCATCACCTGTAAGTTTGACAGGCATTGTGGTGCGAATTTTTTCATCTGGAGAAGAATAAAGAGCAAAGGTGAGAAGGTTATCTTTAACATTTCCCTTAATCACATAGTATATTTTCTGGTCTCTCCATTGATTTTGGTTGAACGATTGCAAGTCGTGAGATTCAGACTTTAGCATTTCAGGTGTTAAGGTAGATGTTTTTGTATATCCATTGTGATTGAAGTCAAAGCTTAATGCCTTGTATAACTTATTTAACTGGGTTGGAGATAGTGTTGTACCTTGGTCGAAAATAGGGAAAATAGCTACTGATAGTAGTGGAGCTTTACTTGGAAGGGTTACTACAATTTCTTGATTTTCTCCGTAACTAAACTCTTGGGAGTAGCTGTATGAAGATAAGAAAACTAAAAATATAGCGAAGATTTTTTTGTACATGCAATATCTCTTTAAAGTGCCTATATAGTTAAATAGAATTGTCATTGCTCAAGTTTAGCAGAAAGGTGTGATTTTTTTGACCAAAAAAACTCATGCCAAAAGAAGGAAATTTTAACTCAGGAACTTTTTCTGTTATATAGCTTCTATTTTTAGCGGAGTGGGAGTTGTTTACCTC
>JAACFD010000070.1 GCA_009937555.1 Chlamydiales bacterium
TATGTGCTTAAAAATGACCAATATAGTAGCTCTCTTTCAGAGGGCAACTACTTGTCTCACTTATCATTAGATGAGAAAAAAGTAGAACCTGTTAATAAGAGTGTGGTTCAAAAGTATGTCCCGCCCTCTTCAGATAAAATTAAAGAACTATCTAAAAAGAAAGAAGACTTCAAAAAGAAATTAATTTCCATACTAATTCTTCTGGCTGTAGCTTGCCTTATCTATATTACTGTTAGGTTTAGACGCTCCAAAAGTATTTCTAGTAGTAGTTTTATTGATCAGTTATCAGGAAAAATAGAACATCTGAAAGAGGGGTTGCTTAAAGATGATATCTCTCCTAAAGATTTCTATGTAGAGCTTACCGATCTTTTAAGGGCTTTTTTGGAATATGAGCTTGGTATAAAAGCTTTAGAGATGACTACAGCTGAGTTTTTGACACATTCTTTAAATTATAGCTCTTTTAAGCAGCCTAGTCAGGATGTATTAAAAGAGATTCTATATAAAGCTGATATGGTTAAATTTGCTCAAGGAACAATAAACAGGCAGGATGGAATGCTATTATTGGAAAAGGTTAAAGACTTTATTCATGAACATCATACTGTTAGGGAAGAATAAATACGCAGTAAATGGAAGTCGTGTTTTTTCGGTATAGTATAATGGTTTTATCTTGAGTTCTGTTTGACCCTTTAGAGCAGTCAATAGTTTCAATAATTTTAGGAGAAATAGGCAAAGACTTAATGTATTTGTAGAAGTCTATTTTAAATTTAGGTCCTTTTTTTTGGTAGAGCAGTGTGTGAAGTTCTGCCATTTTATTAATGATATTACTCCCAAGAGATTTTCCAAATAAAGCTGAAATTACTCTTTCAGAGGTGTTATATAAGCATATTTTTTCTTGGTCTTTTTGGCTTATATAAATAAATGAACTTAAAGGAGGGAGTGTAAAACTGTTGTAGTAAGGATTTATGCTGTGGGAAAATCTTTTGCTGATCTGTTTGTTTTTAACCTCACCAATGAGGTCATAGAATGAGAACGCCTTATCCTTTTTGTTCAAAAAGGTAGTGAAAAGTAGTTCTATATCTTTTTTAAAAAAATCTTCTTCATTTTTGGTTCTTAGATAGGGGCCATATAGTTTGAGTAAAACTCCTTTAAAGTACCCTGAATAATATACAGGGTCTGCTTTAAGTAATTTTAAATCTATCCTGCTGTTTTTGGGGTAGTACTGCTTGCTTGAAAGTAGTTGTAGTGAAATAGCTTGGAGATCTTTCTCTTGCATGCTCATGAGAGCTTCTTTTTGCTTTAAAGGGAATTTCTTAAGACAGCTTAGATTTTGAGAATCTATAACGATATTATAATCTAGGGCACCAAAATGAATTGAAGACTGGGAATCATATTTCAAAAGAGCATATAAAATAGAAAGTATTAAAAGAGAGTTTATCAGTATGAAGGATATTATTTTCACAGTTCACCTTTTGTAGAAAGATCTATCTAGAAATAAAAAGGGTGTTTTGTGCTTTTTATTGTCTATTATTTCAATAAGCAGAGTTGCTTTTTCTTCAATTCCTGAGGTATGTGGATGCGTGAAGTCTATACTGTGAATATTTTGGAAGTACTTAAGTGTAACTTTTTTTAGAGACCCTTTTTGCCTAATTTGTAAATAGATGGAATTATTTTTCAGACTTAACTCAACTTCCATATTTTGTATGGTATCAGCTAGACTAAATTCAGGGTAATGGCTTTCGGTAGTAAACTTTAAGGTTTTACTTTCTAGATCGATCTTTATGCTTTCTGTGTGATTAAAATAGAATAGTTTATTGAAATCAGATTGGAATCTAGAAATCTCAATAGCTAGATAATTGTTACTACGTACTTTATTAAAATTTTGAAATAGCCTGTAAGAGAAGCTTAAAGTGGCAGATATTAACATAATGCTAAGAATACCTGTTATAAGCACCTCAATAACAGTAAAGCATAGTATTCTACTTTGAGTAGCTTGCATATCTTGTTTGCTCGTAGATGATTAGGCTATTTTTTAAGACTTTAATTTTCATTTCTATTAAAATACTATTTGAGCTTTCTTCATTAAGAGCCTCCTTAATAAGCTGGACATCGTATTTTTCTACATTAATTCCAGATAAAGGGTTAACTGATGGGAAGGAGAGGTAACTAGTTCCAAATTTAGTAGAAGGGTTGATAGCTTCTGCAAAAAGGAAATCCATTGATCTTTGAATATCAGTTTGTATTAGCCTATTAGTGCTATTTGAATGCACCCTCTGCAATGAAGGAGTTGCAATAAGTAAAACAAGCAGAAGTATAAAACCTGCAATGATTGGAGAGAGCAAGGATGAAAAAAGCAGCTTTTTCCTTTTGATTTTAGATAGAGTCTTCGTCATGGCTTAAAGAACCGTATTTCTTTTTATACTGTTCGTAGCGTTTACTAAGCACTTTAAAGTCTTCTAATTCTTCCGAGAAAAGAACCTCTAGATCATTTCCCCAGCCATCTTTTAATTGTGATGCTTTTGTATTAAAAAGAGGGGTTTTATCAATGAGCTCTTTCCAGTTGCTTACAACTTGATATCCTTCAGGACCAGAGGAAAGAGTCATAGCTTCATTTCGGCTAAATTGCATCTGCAGAGCATTTTTGATTTGTGTAATGTTATGCTCAGTTTTGAAAGCTTTTCCTGTTTGTAGATACTTATACACACTAATGCTTATAGTGGATGAAATAGTAGTTAAAAGTATAATTGCGACAATAATTTCAACTAAACTTAAAAATAAAACATTCTTTTTCATAACAGCCTTATACTATATTTGAAGCATAGAGTTTGGGGTAATTATCGGCATAATTATCTTAATAAACAAAAAGAATATAATACCCCCTATTAATATAACAAGAGAACTATAATAAAACGACTCAGCCTGTTTTAAACTTTTTTTTAGGTAGCTATCACTTATCTCTGCCAGCTGATGGAAGCTTTTATCAAAGCTATTGCTCTCTTCAGCGACCTTAAGAAATGAGTGAAATACCTTAGGCAGGTAGCTAGTATTTTTTGTGTATTCAGAGACTTTATTTCCATTTAAAATTCCATAGGAAAGGGTGTTTAAGTCTTGCAAAATAAGAGGGTTGGATATTGATTTTAAGCTTACTTTTAGAGCTTTATCAAAGCTGTACCCAGATTTAGATAAGCTAGATATACACGTACTGAGAAGCAGGAGGTTCTGGTAAGATATAATAGGCCCAACAAAAGGGGTGTGCATCAGTAACAAATGTACAAACCGTTTAAATCTCTTAGAGACCTTGTAGGCAAGCAGCGGCAGGGATAAAGTGCTAATAGAAGCTATAAGTATTAACAAAGCATTTTCTCTAAGGAAGTGGCTTGTAGAGAGAAGTATAGAGAACTCCTTAGGAGAAGAAAGGTCCTCAAAACCTTCTTCTATTAGAGGTATGAAGAATATGAGGAATGCTGTAAGTGCTAAAATTATAAATGAACATAGAAAAAGTGGGTAAGCAAGAGCAGAAATAAAATGTTGCTTTGACTCATAGCTCCTTTTTAAGTGCTTACTAAGGACTAAGAATCCCTGCTTTATATCTCCTGACTTTTCATAGGCATAGAGGATATAAAGAGTTTCCTCTGAAAATGCTCTAGGGAACTCCTTTAAAGATTCAGAGAAGGGAGTGCCTTGCCTAAGGTTTTCTTTTAGGAAAGAAATTAGGAAGTGTAGTTTTTTAAATTCCCCTTGAGAATCTGTAATATCCATAGCAGCTAAGATATCCAAGTTCCCATTCATTAACTCATGTAAATTAAGAAACCAAGAGCTAAGGAGTTTTTCTGAAGGAGGCATAAAATGGAATTTTGATCGAACCTTTACTATAGAAATAACTCTGGCTCCTTCTAATTCTAACTGCTCATACATTTGTCTTTCTGATGAAGCGAAATACTTTTTCTGGAGTGGTCGATGTCCTTCTTTATCATAAAATTTGCAATTATAAAAAGGCATGCTTAGTCCATGGTAACTCTTAAAAACTCGTTTAAACTAATGATACCTTCTTCTACAAGTCTAATGCCATCTTTCCATAGTGGGGTATAAGAATCGTGGGAGATATTTTCACTGTTTAGATTAATATTTCTTTGTGAAATAACAGTTTGGAGGTGCTGGTCTACCTGTAGGAGTTCAAAAATCCCCTGCCTGCCCTTAAATGATGTATTTAGGCATGCTTCGCAGCCGGTTGACTCTGTTATGTAGTTAATAGAAGAGTTGGGGAAATATTTCTTTTGAGAGTCAAGAATAGGTTTTTTTATAAGGCAGTTAGGGCAGTTTTTTCTAACTAGTCTTTGGTTGATAACCCCTAAAAGGGTGCTGGAGAGTAGGTGTGGCTCAACTCCTAGTTCTATTAACCTTGTAATAGAAGTTAGAGCATTTCTTGTATGAAGCGTCGAAAGGACTAAGTGGCCTGTTAGAGATGCTTGAATAGCTATCTTGGCTGTTTCAGTATCTCTAATCTCACCTATTAATATAATATCAGGATCCTGTCTTAAAATATGTTTGAGGCCCTTTGAGAAGGAATACCCTACTTTTGTATTGATAGAAATTTGTGAAGCTAGGGGTAGCCTATACTCTACAGGGTCTTCAATAGTCATTATGTTTTTACTTTTCGCATCAATTGTTGAAAGTGCGCTATATAAGGTCGTGGTTTTTCCACTGCCTGTGGGGCCTGTAACCAAGACAATCCCTCCGCTTTTCTGGACTGAGCGGGTGATAAAGTTATAAACCTTCTGTGGTATTTTTAAGTTATTTATATCCAAGTATTTATTGTTTCTCTCTAAGATCCTTAAGACAACTCGTTCGCCAAATATAGTGGGGGTAGTGCTTGCTCTAATGTCATACTCGTTAGAGCCTATATAGACCTTAAATTGACCATCTTGAGGTAAAAGGTGTTTAGCAAGGTCAAATTGAGCCATTACTTTTACTCTATTGATTAATTTGAAGCCGGTTTCCTTTTGAAAGCTCTGTAGTAATACAAGAGATCCGTCTATTCTAAGCCTTATTTGGGCACATCCTTCTTGAGTTTCAAGATGGATGTCTGAAGATTTTGACTCAATAGCCTGTCTTATTAATTGATTTAGGTGAGAAATAGTAGGGCGGGCTTCATCATCTTCTAGAAGGTCAAAGCCTATGTTTTTCTCTAGGAAGTTAGAATTAGTAGGGTTATTAGGTTCATTGCTTTTTTCATAAATCTGTTTGATTTTATCTAGAAGGCAATTTCTAGTAGTAAAATAGACTCGGTACTCTTCGCGTAAAAGGAAAGATAAGTATGAGAAAATATCTAAATTTTTAAAATGAGAGGCAAGGATAATAGTAGAGTTATTTTCTCGCTTAAGAGGTAAGACAAGATGCGTCTTTAAGAATGAATAGGACAGGGTTCTCTTAAAAGACTTTGGGAAGTGGTCTGTGGGATTGATTTGGTAGTGGCTAAGATTTAAATAGTCAGCAAATAGTAAACTAGCCTCATCTTCGTTTAAGATGCCTTTTTGGATAATATGAGAATATAGGTCATGATCGCTTTCTATATTTTCTAGATTTGGGTGTATTTTTTTCTTTTTCAAGAAAGTTAGAAAGCTATTCATAATCTTCCAAGAGGGTGATTTCTGGGGGGAGCTTTTTTTTCTTGCTGTGGTAGTTGTGTAGAATCTCGAGTAACTCTTTTGTGTCTCCCGGCCTCTTTTTTTTCTCGTCTCTTTTGTTCGATAGTTCTTTCCAGTAATGGTCGTCTACAACTTTTGGAGTTAAACAGATAAACATTTCTGTATTCTCAGCTAAGTCTTCTTCAGACTTAAATAGATACCCTGCAATAGGTATCTTTGATACCAAAGGAATTTCTCCTTTAAGTAGGTCTTTGGTTTTTCGTTTAAGCCCTCCTAAAATAATAGTATCTCCGTTTCGTACTCTGATTTCATTCTTTATTGATCTTTTAGATATATTAGGGAGTTCCCCAAGAGTTTTTGGCGAGTCAAAATGAATATTGCAGTTTAATGTTATATATGGATCCTGATAGTTCTCTGTAGGTATTTGCACTACAGGTGTGACTTCAATTCTAATCCCTACTTCTTTTCTGTCATAGCTTTTGCTCATCCTTCCTTTGTGAGAATACCCAGTATTTATAGATATCTCATCGACTATTGATATTGAAGCGGGCTTTTTGTTGCAGGTTAATAGGCTTGGGTTAGCATTGATTTGTAAGTTCTTTTGGGACATTACAAGCTTATAGGCTAAGTCGATTGCTGGAAAATTTTTAAGTGATGATTTTTTTAGAATAAAATCATGAATTCCTTGATGATTTTCATTGGAAAATTCAAAGCTATTTTTATTTGTGTGGGAAGCTATAGAACCCATGGAAAGGTGTGAAAGACCAATTTCGTTGTTATTTTCAATTTTCTTTTCAAAGAGAAGAACATCTATATTCACCATGATATTAGGCTTGTCAATTTTATCTATTAATTGTTGAAGAGCTACTCTAGTAGGTTCATCACAGTATCCAACGATAGAGTTAGTCTTTGAGTCTATGGTGAAATCTTGATAGCTAGTTGATAAGGAAGATTCATTATTGCTGGTAATATGAGGGCTGTTTTCCTGTTTCATAATCCTAAAAAAGTCATTAATAAGGGGGGCTATTTCCTGCACTTCAGTGTGTTTGCAATTTATAAAAAATAGCTTCTTTTCAACTTCTTTTTGAGATTGGTTTTTTATTTTCTTTAGTAATGTATCTATTGCATCTAAATCTTTCTCTTGAGCAACAACAAGGGCTGTTTGTTTTGAGTGTCTTAATGCTATAGACTCAGCTTTTGTCTTTTTATTTTCTTTTTTACTAAATATAGAAGAGGTAAGTTTTTGAAATTCATCAAATGAGAGAGGGGAGATATTAAGAACCCTGCATGATTTTTCAGGTAAATTTGTGGTAATAAAATCTATAAACCGCTGAAAAGAAAGCAGTTCTTTTACATGTGAAAATATAATAATACCACTATCTAAATTTACTTTCTTACACTGATTGTCATTGATAATTTCTGAGAAGTGTTCTTCAATATGAGGTAAATGATTTTCTGAAACAGGGAAATAGAAACCTGCTCTAATATTTTGAGGAAGTTTTTTTAATTCTTCAAGAGAGTTAATAAAGTGAAAAGTTGAAAAGTGTTTTTCTTTACTAATATATAGCCTCTTAATGAATGGGGACAAGCTCTCAATTTCAATATTATTTTCATATAAGACCATATCTAAAAGCTCATCCCAGTAACTTTGAGGGATAGGCAGTTTTGAGCTTATGTTTAGTTTAATTTCCCTCAAATCTTGAGGTATAAGGTAGATGTGATCAGTAGAAGAATACTCATGAATAAAGTCATAAAGGTCGATCTGTTCTTTACTTATAATAACGGAATCTAAGTTATGGTCCTGCTTCTGAAACTCTTTCCACTCTAGTTCTAGTTGCTTAATTTCTTTAGCCACTTTTTGTATGGTTAAGGTTGTTTTTTCTATGTCCAGGATATTACTATGAGCTTCTATTTGCTCTTCAATTCCCTTATAAAGAGTCGATAACTGACTCTTTTTATCATTCATCTTTACCTGAAGGTTTTCCTTTTCTGTTACAAGTAGGCTTTTAGCATTTTCTAGAAAGCTATACTCCTTTTCTTCTATTGTTTGCCCAAAGGCAGAAGTTAGTAGACAGATGCCTAGAATGTGAAGTATTGATATTTTTTTAAACATATTTACCTTATCTCTTCTAGTGAGGGATAGCTGCTGCGTTGCTTATGAGCAGATGATTCAGAGGGAATTTTTATTTTAAAGGCTTTTGTTCTAGAAGGGTTATAAACTTCTAGCTCTAGCATGTTATTTATCGCTCCGTTTACGATGATAAGATTTCCATGAATTCTGTGAGTTAATAGCTTTTCTAGCTCTTCTTTAGAGTTAATTTCTAAGATGTTACCGTCAGCGTCCCATATGAACCAGTCTTTTTTTCTAATAATAAATGCCTTATTAGCCAATGATATCTTAAATCTTTCAAGGTCTTTTTGCTGTAAGAACTTGATTTGCTCAGCTTCTTGGAAAGGGTACCAGTCGCTATGTTGCAAATCTAGTGAAAGTCTTTTTGTAAAAAGACCATAAGAGTCTGTTAATATAAAAAATGCTGTTTTATCATTTATACCCTCAAAAAATAATGTCTCTGTTTTTTTAGAGGGTCTTTCTAAAGACCATTTGTCTTTTATCCAGTATAAAGATGAATGAGGCTTAAGGTATAAGTATGTGGCAGCTTCCTCCTGGCCGTACTGGAATTTTTCAGAAAGAGTTTTGTGTTTATTGCCACCATGCTCTTTGAAAAGTAAGTCCTGGCCTTTCCAGAGGAAATGTTGTTTCCATAAAAGATTGTGGGATACTTGAAGGCCTCCAATGCTCCATTTATCCCTAAGCTCTTTTACAAGTTCCTCATTGACCTTAAGTTTTAAATCGTATCTTTTAGGGTTAATAGGCAAATCCTTTGCAAAGTCTATACTAAGTGTGATACCTGCTTCTGCTTCTTTGGTAGCTATCAGAGATAAAAGCATATGCTTACTTTTCCTTGCTGAGTTTTTGAGAGATTTGTCTAGGAAAAGTTTTTGCTCATATTTTAGAGATAGGATTTTAGTACTTGACTTGCCTCTAATGGCAATAAGGGCTTCTTCATCTTTAATACAGAGCAGGTGAACAGCCTGCTCTAATTTTTCTCTGGAAAGATTTAATTGGATATCTTCATTAGGTACTAAAGCTATAGCTTCAGTTTTTGCAGCTATTGATAGAGGATGGAGTAAGCAGATAAATAGGAAGCTGAAACTAAGCAGTGAATGTTTACTTTTCATCTTTATATACTATGCCTTTTACATTGTAAAAAATGTAAGTATTTCCGATTCTATGAAGAGAATAAGAGAGGAAGTATAGTTAAGAGTGTAAAATACGTAAACATCTAATAATTTTGTATTAAGGGGAAAATATGGGCTTTTTTTTAAACTTGTCTTTTAAGGAGAAAGTTTTTCTAGCTATCTTGCTTTCAGGGGCTT
>JAACFD010000071.1 GCA_009937555.1 Chlamydiales bacterium
ATGAAGACGACTTTCTGATCAATTATTATTAAATAATTGTTTTACAAAATATAGCTAGTAACTTGCTAATTGAACAGGCTGCTTTTGAAACATTTTAAAAGCGCTAATAAAACAGCAACAAGAAGAGATGGCTAAAACTACAAAAGGACCAAATAATGCATGAAGTACACTCCCTAGAGCTGGAGCTACACATGCCCTTAATCCTAAAAGAATTACATTTACCGTGCTAAATACAGAGCTATCTTTATCCTTAGCAAATGCAGGTCCAGATAAGTTCCAGCTAATATGATCTCCTGCTAAGGCAACACCATATATTAGGTGAGCAAGGTACATCCAAATCACATTCCCCTTTGAAAAGATTAAGAAGGTTGTAAACATGCCCATTAGTAAAAAAACACAGGCTGTAAAGCGAAATATATCTATGCGCTGAAAATATCGACCCCATAATGGAGAGGTAATCGTTAGTCCCAAACCTTTAAAAAGAGCTAGAGCTATAGCATAGTTAACATACTTAAGAGAAAGAACATCCACACAAAGCACAGGTACAATTGGCTGTGAAATTAAAATACCTGAACCACAAAGCATATATCCCCAGTGGAAACGAGAAAACTCAGTATGACTGTTCAACAGCTTCCAAGTTTTTTTCCAAGGCTTTACAATAGCTGACTTCCAAGAAAAAGCTTCTTTTTTCTCTACGTTCATCACTCTAGTCCCGACATCTATAGGGATCTTTGCCTGGAAGTAAACTGAAAACATACTAAGCGCAGCCACTGCTGGGAAAATCCAGCGCCAAGTCTGAGATCCCTGGTCCATCCAGCTTCCCATGAAGGGTAATAGCAGTACTCCCCCTCCATAAGCTAAAGCTGCTCCATAAGCAAATAGAGCACTACGATACTTCTCTGGTAAATTCAGCTTTAATATTTCAAGCCATGCTGGTGTACCCGCCTTATAAAATAATTTATAAATAGCAGCTAAAAATACAAATACCCAGGCACTATCAATAAAAGGAAATAAGAAAAAGGGAAGCCTTGAGAAAATACCAGCCCATATAATGTTATTTTTAAGCTTATCTTTTCTTTCATATACGGACGAAACCCAATAAACACAAAACGCTGCAAGAAAGTACTTTAAAGCATATAAAACCGCTATTTGAAACACAGAAGCGTTTAAGCTCTTTCTTAAAATAAAGGGTACAAATAAATACGCCTGCATCAAAGGTTCGCTTAAAAAACCTGTGAACAATACGGCTGCCCTTGTTCTTTTAAAGTGCTCTGTAGATTCTTCCATAGACTGCAAAAAGGCGATTTACTTGAAACACCGCAAAGAATAACACTATACTGCTTTTGAAGTAAGTCTTTTTCTCTCTCTAAAAAGTGCTTTAATAAGAAAAACTTTCTTGTATTTTAAAACCTAAGAGATATATATTGAATCCTTCTAAAGTTTTTCTTTAGGGGCAATAGCTCAGTTGGTTAGAGCACCGGACTCATAATCCGTAGGTCGCAGGTTCAAGTCCTGCTTGCCCCACTTTTTTTCTCACCAACCTGCCATCACATACTTAGCGCTAAACACGCCTAATAAAGTTAAGCTTAGCCCGCCTAAGACATGCAACATAATAAGTATACAAGCTAAGAAATATTCATTCCGTTGAAAAAGGCTGACCACCTCAGCTGAAAAGCTAGAGAAGGTTGTTAGAGCTCCTAAAAAACCGGTGAAGATAGCCAAGCGAAGGGACTCTGACAAAATAAAACCATATTTAGAACCTTCCATGATAGCTCCCACTAGAAAACCTCCTAGCAAATTAGCTAATAAGGTTCCTATAGGTATAGATGGGTAAATAGGGTTAAATAATAATGCAAAGCACCATCTTAGCAGTGCTCCGCAAACTGCCCCTCCGCTTAAGAATATGACATTAATTATCATTTCTAGCTACCAGTACAGTTTAAACAGTTTGATAAGACTCTGTAGAGCTACTAGAGCTCGTTAAAGCTGTAAGAACAAAGTCCATAAACATATCCTCTTCTACATTCAAAGCCTCTTTCCGAAAACTGCCCTCATATGGTCCTGTTTTTGAAGAATCTTTGTGTACTGTTTGAAGAACACTTGCAGCACGTTTCCCAAAGTCTTTAGCTACTCTGAAAAGAACGGCACTTTCCATATCGTAACTCTCTTTTTTATCACTTCTTTCTTTAGCTTTTTTCTGTTTCTGAATAGAAGCTTCCCTAGCTTTAAAACTATGAGGGTTTTTTATCGCATGGTAGTTTTCTACATGGTGACAAATACGCTTTTCTACATTGAGTCCTCTTTTATTAGCTTCACTTTCAAGTGCTTTTACTAAAGAAGGAGCTGCGCTTATACTTTTACCACAACTTTCTGAATCTATACCACTAGCTAATTCAAATCCTATAAGGTTATCTGTTTCATCAATAATTTTAACCATCTGAAACTCTTCTGCTTTTGGGAAAGGATGGTCATCGGATCCGTAACGCACAATATCCTCTGCTCCAGCAGAGTATAATTCTGAGAACATTAACCCAGAACCGCTACCAACAGGTGCTTGTGCTACAAAAACTTCTTCTCCATTGTACTTACCTATAAAAACTGAAGGTCCCCAAGCTGTTTGGTAAGTCTTTAAATCTTGCAACTTACTTGATACTCTTTCAGCACGTAGCATATTTGAACACACAATTCCCTTTTTAGGTACAGCTATACGTACAAATAAATTTTCTTCTAGCTTTAGCTCCACATCTGAAGCAAAACTTAAAGCTGGTAATACTAAAAGAACTAAGTTTAGACAAATTCTTTTGAAGTTCATACTTGACCTCTTCTTGTATTTAATGGTTTGATAAGTAATTAAGATTTAGAACAATTGATAAATAGTTATTTAAAGTCGAGAGAAATATGAGTTCATTTTTGCTTGAAGTACGCATTTCTCCCAATGCCTCAAGAAGTAGACTTCTTACCTGGCATGGAAAACAGCTGAAGATTGCAATTGCAGCTCCAGCAATAGATAACAAAGCTAACTTGGAATTAATTAGGTTTATTTCTAAACAGCTTCATCTAAGTAAGAGCTCTATTCAACTAGTGAAAGGGTCAAAATCAAAAAGTAAGATTATTGAAGTACAGGGAATTGATAAGCAGTTTGCTTTAGACTTAATCAATAAGGCAATAGAGAAAGCCTAGTAGTGAATATCCCCATCCGTTTCTTGATAAACAAGATTACCACAAGCCTTACAGTGAGATGCATCGGGATCATGATACAACAGACCGCAGTGGGCACACTCTACTTGCCTTTTCCTTGTAGCTAGTAGCACACTCTTAGCAAGGCCGGTCACTTGTACAGGTATTAAAACAGCACCAGTAATAATCATAAGAAGGGTAACTGCTCTACCCCACTCTGAAATAGGTGTTATATCACCAAAACCAACTGTAGTTAAGGTTACGACAGTAAAGTAAATGGAATCGAAAAAGGTTAAAAATTTTTCATTATTATAACTGTTTTCAATATCATAAATCATGCCCGCTGAAATAAATATCAGGCAAAATAGCGTAAATAAAATACGCGCTATTCTTAAGTGAGCATCTTCTACTTTACCAAAGAAGAAGGAGCGGTGCTGCATTAACCTAAGAATTCGTAGAACTCTTGCAATCCTTAACACTCTGACAAACTGCCAGTGGGTACTGCCAAGAAATAGCGGAAGAATAGCGAGTAGATCTACTAGAGCCATAGGAGATAAGATAAACTTTATAGAGAACTTCTTTGCCCATAAGCGCACTAGGTATTCTAAAAGAAATACAAGTGTTATGACTGCTTCTATCAGGTATAGGTCAGCAATAAGTTTTTGTGAAATAGGGTAGGTTGTAGCTACAAAAATTAAACAGACAATCAATACAAGTAAGGTATTAAGAACATCATAAAACTGTGCAAAACGGCTATCTTTACTATTGAGGTAGTAATCTACTTTTTCTTGTAAATGAGCCATAACACCTTTCTATCCTAGTTCTCTTTTTGCCATGACAAGACTTCCTAGCCCTAGCAAAAAGGCTATAAATGTTGTGACATTTCCAATTAGTGGTATAGAAGCTAAAATTGTGTATATAAGTAAGCCGCTTAAAAAGACCCATCCATCTTTTAGTTGGAAACTAAACACCCTGCTTAAACATCTTCCTAAGAAATTAATAGTGAATATATTAGCTATATATAAAAATAGGAAATAGAGCGCTAGTAGTATTAAAGCGATAGGTATTCCTACTACTGAAATCACTAGAATTACCATAAGAATAGGTGGCACCAGCAAAAACAGAACTCCTGTAACCAGAGCCATCCATGGAGTATTTTGTAAGACTAAGTCTGTTCTTTTCATATACTTTGGAAAGAAGTAGTAAGCGAGTAAGCCCAATATAAAGAGAGAAATAAAAGAGATATATTTACTGATAACATATATAACATATACAGCATCAATCACTTGTTTTGTAGAATCCTTAAAGAAGTTTGAACTAAGCTTCTTGTGAATCTTTCCAGATATAATAGCCTTTTTTGAAATTGAAACACTTCGGTCACTCCAGTACTCGAAGTCTCCCTCAATTTTTGCATCTGGAGTAAGCCTAACATCACCAGATATTAAGTCAACATTTCCTTGAATGCTACTAGACTGGGTAAAACTTCCAGCTATAACTTCTATATCTCCTTTAATAGGGGCAGCAACTCTAAAGTTTCCTCCTCTACCATATAGGCCTCCATTTACCTTGGCTGACTCTGTTAAATCAACACTTCCACCAGCAATACTAAGATTTCTACCAATATTTCCAGACAAAGAAACATGGCCTCCTAGTATCTTTAAATCTTGCCTTATATCGCCTGAGATATCAACCTTGCCTCCCATTAAGACAACATCGCCATTTACAACCCCTTCAATTTGAACCTGAGCTCCAAATAAAAATACATCGCCATTAATAGTTCCTAGTATAGTTATATCATTGCCTGCAGCATAAAAATCGCGGTTAATTTCTTCTCCTGACTCAACAACCACCTGTTTACCGCTTAGAAAGTGGCTACTCCCTAGTGAAAATAGGCTGGAACAAAAGGAAAAAGATAATAAAAGTAAGATAAGTATTTTTTTATTCATGGCGATGTAATTAATGGGTCATTTATTATTTTTTTGGCAATTTTGTCGTAAGACAGGTATCCTAGCTTACGGAAATAAATTATATCTTTTAACAAGAAAAACAAAACATTTAAATGAAAAAACTAGCTTTTTTAGTAGGTACTTTAATCTGCTTCTTTACTTTTAATCTCTACTCTAACTGCATGGAAGTTAGCCCTGTGTGCTCCCCTTTACTGCTAAGTAAGATACAACAAGCAAAAGCTGGTGACTACCTGGTTATTAAAAGAAATAGCACACTAACCTTGATGCATATTTTTGACCTTAAAAATGACTCTGTATCAATAGAAGAGCTAATTATACCTGAGTATAAGTTTTCACCTCTCAAGCTTAACTGGAAGGAATGGCTAAAGAATGGGGCTCCAAGGCATAGCTCATGGATTGGTTATGAAATCAATATAAAAAATGGAATGATTACAGAGCTCTACTCTTTTAACAAGCAAGCACATTTACAAATTCACCAGGTAGATAGTTTTATTAGCACTCTTTTAAAACTACCTTTCACTATCGTTCCGGAAGAGAAAAGAAAGAAAATAGGTCCTCCACCAGGACCTGGTAAAGTTGATAATAGAAACCTTTGGCAGCCATCATTGATTTTTGAAGGAGAAGCTATTAATGAGGTGGCTTTTGATGCTTACCAAGCTTACTGGCCTCAAGATAACAGCGAACTTAGTGGTAAAAAAATTGAAATATTTCTCCCCAGCACTGATGGTCCTTTTCCCTCTTACCTCCCCTACTGGCTTCATATTGATGACTACTTGATAAACGCTCGGTTTCGAATCATTGACTCCGGCACAGACTTAGAGTCCCCCCAAAATGCAATCCCTCATAGACCTCCAACTATAAACAGCTATTCCTATACGGATGCAGGAGACTTTCAAATTCTTTTAGAGCTGCCAGCCTTTTACCAAGAGTTCTCCTTGCTTGCTGTTAAAGAAAATACCTCGCTAAATACAGCTCTTAGCCTTCCTTTTCAACTATCTCCAGTAGAGGGTAACCTAAATGTTCAAGTTACAATGCTAAAAGAAACGTTACACCAACATTTATCTATTGGTGATGCCTACTTCTTTTATATTTCCCCGAAGAACAATCCTTACCTTATGGTACAAACTGAAAAACCCATTGTAATAAAGTAACCTTTCCCCTATTTTTCTCAAGATACTTACCCCTAACTTATTCATAAGGCCTAGAATATGACCTCAACCCTAGCAAGTAGCAATTGTAAAACTGAATTTGAAGCTCTTTGTTCACTAATACCCGGAGGAGTTAACTCCGGAGCTAGAGCATTTGTCGGAATGGATCGAACACCTGTAATTGTTGACTCAGCTAATTCTTATTACCTAAAAGATGTAGACCAGAAAACCTATATAGACTATTGCTGCTCATGGGGGGCAATAATTCTCGGTCATGCTCATCCTGAAGTATCTGAAAAGGTTATTGGACAAATACGAAAAGGTTCTACCTATGGACTTACTCATACTTCTGAGAAGGATCTTGCTCAAGAACTTATCAGCATTATACCTAGTGTAGAAAAAGCTCGTTTTTTTTCCTCTGGGACAGAAGCTACTATGACAGCTATTAGACTTGCAAGAGGCTATACAGGGAGAGATAAAATAATAAAGTTTAATGGAAACTATCATGGGCATGCAGACCCCTTCTTGGTGAATGCTGGCTCCTCTCTATTGACTTTATGCTCTTCAGCTAGTTCAAAAGGAGTGCCTCAGAATACTATTAAAGACTCTATTAGTTTGCCCTATAATGATATTCAAAGCCTTGAGCAACTGTTCAGCAATAATCCTAACTTAAAAGATGAAGTTGCAGCAATCATATTAGAACCAATTGCTGGTAATATGGGCCTAGTACCTGGAAAGCAAGAGTTTATTGATTATTTAAGGGAGCTAAGCAGTCAAATTGGAGCTGTCTTAATTTTTGATGAAGTCATTTCAGGCTTCCGTGCTGGTTTGCTGGGTGCACAGGGCTACTATCGCGTTAAACCTGATTTAAGTACTTTTGGAAAAGTAATTGGTGGAGGCTTTCCTGTCGCTGCTCTTGGAGGAAAGAAGGAAATAATGGATCACCTTGCTCCTTGTGGAGAAGTATTCCAAGCGGGAACACTTTCTGGTAACCCTGTAGCTATGGTAGCTGGAGCTGAGACTCTAAGACATGTAAAAATACCAGGTTTTTACCAAGAGCTAGAGAGTCGCCTTAAAATTTTAACCACTCCTTTAGATGAATTTATTAGTAGGCACCAGCTACCTATTAAAGTGTCACAGCTAGGGGCAATGTTTACTATCTTCTGGGGAACTAATGAGTTCAACCGAATTGAGGACAAGGAAAAGATTGACCTTAAGATGTTTAAGAAGTTTTTTAATTACATGCTAGATCATGGCTTTTACATTCCTCCATCTCAGTTTGAGGTTAGCTGCATTTCTTCTGCTCATCCTGTTCAGCATCTAGAACTTACAAGAGATGCAATCCTAGAATTCATCAAGAAGTACTATTTGTAGCCTCAGTTATCAACAAATCTTTGTTTATATTGCCCCAGTACAAGGCTCTAGGGAAGCTTTAGCTTTTTTAAAAAATTATTAAGACGTAATACTTTGTTTTTAAGCAGGATAAATAAATTTTTATTTTTACTACAAAATTAACTCTTGCATTATTTTCGTAGAAAAGTTGAAATCCACGCCCACTTTTGAACATTTAACCAACAATTTATCAACAACTTTTCCACATTATTTTTTCATGATTTTGTTAATGAAACTTAAAAGCCCTTTCTCTTATGATGATAAGAAAATTTTATCATGAAAAACTATGTTTTTTAATAGCTGCTACACACTTTTTCGCTCTAGACATATTTTCTATCAAGCCAACCGCTTGTACAAGAAGAAGTGGCATACGTTGTCACCTACTCAGTTAGAGGAGCTTGAGCTTCATTTAGAAAAAATGGATCAAGCTATTGAAAGTTCTAATAGAGGCTTAGCACACGAACAAGCTATTCACCTTGAACAATTTATAAAGAAAAACAGCCATAATACCTATTTTGAAATAGCAAAAGAGGTATTTCTGACTATTGCTATTGCCTTATTTTTTGCTATCGTATTTCGGCAAATGATCTTTGAGCCTTATGAAATCCCAACAGGCTCTATGCGCCCTACTTTCCTAGAAGGCGATAAAATCATTACATCAAAAACGACCTATGGACTTAACATTCCTTGTTACCCACAGCAGCTATACTTTGACTCTAGCACAGTTAAAAGAAATGATTGCGTTGTCTTCACCTCTGAAAACTTGGATATCCCTGATAACGACACCAAATATTTTTATCTATTTCCAGCTAAGAAGCGACTTGTAAAACGCTGTATAGGCCTACCTGGTGATACTTTATATTTTTATGGGGGTAAGGTATTTGGAATTGATAAAAACGGACAAGAAATTAAAGAGCTTGAGCAATTTCATGCTTTAACAAATATCCATCATATACCTTATATTACTTATGAAGGGCTACCTGAAATAGAACCTGAAGAAAGTTCTCTTATTTTTAAGCAAATGGGCCTCCCAATTGGTAAAGTCCAAAACTTTTTTAAACCTAACTCAAAAGCATATGTTAAGTTAAACGACGAGTGGGTACCTGAAAATGATATTGCCTATAGAGATTTCTGGGGAATTAATAATTACGCTCAAGCGCGCCTGATCTCTCCCCAGAGGTTTCATGAAAAGCGAAAAGAAGACCCATCTTTGCAGGCTGATTCTGAAGCCTCTTTATACTTAGAGCTAGCTCACTCTCCTACTTTGTCTATTACACCTGAGTCTCTAAGTACAAGAGCCCGTTATATAACTCCTCTGTTAAAAACTGAGTACAGCTACATTCCATT
>JAACFD010000072.1 GCA_009937555.1 Chlamydiales bacterium
ACTCAAAAAGTTTGTATTAATTCAGGTTGTTTTAAAGGAATTCCTTTTCTCTCCAAAAGCTGTAGGATAGCCCCTAACTGTTCTTGACAAGACTCTACCCCTTCCAGGTAAATTTCAGCAGCCTTGTTATCAAATAAACCATAAGGCTCTACTTTTGGTCGCAACACGATATCGGCATTCTTAAGTTGAATCTGACTTAAAGTATTAAGTGCTATTTCCATACTCCTCTTAGTTACACCAAGTATATGTTTTGGTAAACTAGCTGGAAGTTGGGCTGAAACATCTACCGCTATCACTACATCAGCATCTACAGCTTTAGCATAAGATACTGGTACAATTTCAATTACTCCTCCATCCACTAGCGTCATACCATATAATACTCTTGGCGAAAAAACTGGCGGCAAGGCACTTGAAGCAACCACAGCAGGAGCTATAGGACCTGAAGAAATCCAAACAGGGGCCCCTTCATGTAAGTCCGTTGTTAAAATAACAGTTGGAATAGAAAGATCTTCGATATTCTTAGATTCAAGGTGCCTTAGCATAAAGCGCTCTAAGCTATGCCCTTTTACCGGGCCTTGAAAAATATTTTGCAAAGTGAAATCAAGCATATCTTCGCGCTTAGCACTTAGAAACGCTTCTTTTAAGTAGTTCGCACTTTGTTTATCAGCATACATTGAGCCAACAATTGCTCCAGCTGAACAACCTACTATCATATCTATAGGCACACCAGCTTTCTCTAATACCTCCAAAACTCCAGCATGAGCAGCTCCCCTAGCTCCACCGCCTCCAAGCACAAGGGCTACTTTAACATTTTCGATTTTTCTAGGTGGGGGCATAGACATGGGTTCTATTATCTCCATTGAACGAGAAACTCCGCAAGAGCTGAGCAGTAAAACTAATATAAGAGAGATAGTATATTTCATTTATTAAAAAAATTAAATTCTTAATTTTAAATGATTAACATTGCATCACCATAAGAGAAAAATCTAAATTTTTCCGCTACAGCAAAACGGTAGGCTTCCATGATTAACTCATAACCCCCAAGAGCACAAACCAACATCATTAACGTTGACTCAGGTAGGTGAAAGTTAGTGAGTAAATGCTGCACCTTTTTAAATTCATATCCTGGGTAGATAAATAACTCTGAATCACCTTTAAGTCTAGATATTTCTGTTTGGGAAGTAAATGCTGATTCTAAAGCTCTTAAACTTGTAGTACCTACAGGTATAAGTCGCTTATTAGAGTCTAAAGAGCTCAGAGTTTGAGCAAGTTCTCCTGGAATCTCAAAAAATTCTTTATGCATATGGTGTTTTTTAATGTCTTGCTCTTTAACAGGTCTAAAAGTTCCTAGACCCACATGAAGAGTAAGCATATGACGGTGAATACCTTTAAGCTTTAAATCACTAAATGTTTTATCAGTAAAGTGAAGGCCTGCGGTTGGAGCTGCTAAAGCCCCCTCACTTTTTGCATATAGAGTTTGATAGTCAAAACTATCCTCAGGATCCTTCTCTTCTCTTCTTATATAGTGAGGAAGAGGCATCTCCCCTTTCTTTTCTAAAAACTTGAATACATCCTCACAACCAGAAAACTCAACAAGCTTGAGGCCATCAGGTAAATTCTCTAAAATACGACAAGTAACACCAGAATCTAAAATAACTTCTGCTCCAGGCTGTAGCTTTTTACCTGGTTTAGCCATAACCTCCCAGTTTGCATTAGCAATATGGCGCAGACAAAAAATCTCACATTTAGCTCCCGAAGGTTTAAAACCTTTGAGCCTAGCGGGAATGACCTTTGTGTCATTGAAAACTAGGTGGTCGTCTTCATCTAGTAAGTTAGGCAGGTCATCGAAACGGGTTTCATAAAACTTTTGCTCATTTTTATGTATCACCAATAGTCGAGAGTGATCTCTAGGCTTGCACGGTTTTTGAGCTATTAAGTTTTCTGGTAAATCAAAGAAATAATCAGATAGTTGAGTATATGGCATAAAAAAAATAGGCGCAGGGTAATTCACCTGCGCCCCATAGATTAGGTTATTCTAAAAAACTTCCGCCAGAAGAGGAGGAGGTTTTAGCAGGCTGCTGCACTTCTTTGCTTTTCACAATAGACTGTGGAGGATCAAAGAGGCTTAGCTTGCTTGTAGGAAAGAAATGAGTAAGAATGCTTTTTGCGTTCATTCCTTGCTTAGCCATCGCATCTGCAGAAAATAAGCACATACCAACGCCATCTCCACGACCATGACCTGCAAAATGAGCAAAACCATTATTTATTTTCACAGAAAAGTCGTTAGATAAGAGACCGCTAGATCCTAGAACTTTTCTAAGCTGTCTTACTTCAATATCTTTAGATTGTTCCTGGTTAAATACTCTAAGTGCATAAACTTTTGCTGACTCTGGGTCAAGGTAAGT
This sequence comes from Chlamydiales bacterium, assembly GCA_009937555.1. GTDB lineage: Bacteria > Chlamydiota > Chlamydiia > Chlamydiales > JAACFD01 > JAACFD01. The sequence goes on from JAACFD010000072.1 coordinate 2,406, forward strand.
CTCAACACCACTTAAGTATTTTAAACCAACAATTCTAGCTAGCTCATCTGCTTCAATAGCAAAATCCCAAGCTGAATTACTACGGTTCATAGCAGCTAATGGCATATCAGCGCTAAAGTAAGGAACTGCTTCGGAATTTTTGAAAACAGCCATTAAACTTGCCGTTTTTCCAGCACTATCTTCTGTCCATTTTGCAAGAAAAGTTTTATTTTTACCTGATTGTTCTGTCTGCAGTACCATACCTCTTGTATGATCAACAGCAAGATCAACACCATAAGGTCGGTGTGTGGTTACATACCCCTGATAATTTGAGTCTTTTGCTCTGATGTGCCAAAACTCATTAGAGCTACGATTCTTTTGATAGATCGTTTCTGTACGTGCTGTAATAGCAAGAGCTGCTAGAGCCTCCTCTGAATAAGGCCTATTGATAACCCCACCTAAGACAGACTTAATATATGACTCAACAGGTAATTCATTAACGATGTGAATCTTATCATTTACCTGATAAACATAGATAAAGCCTTGGTATTCTTTACCATCTATAAGAAAAGTAGTGCTCTCATCATCTGGTACTAACATAATCTGATAGGTTTTAGGAAAAAACTCTCCCCACTTTAGACCGTTTTTCAAAGGATGGGCATAGAAACGCTTTCCAAAAAAACGGGTACCTAACCGACTGTTGTTAAGAGGATCATATATTTTATAGCCTCGGCCTTTCACCTCTAAAAGCGCTCCATCAACACCTTCTTCTAGTAGAACTTTTACTGTGGGCACTTCTTCATTTTTCTTATAGCTAAATATATCTGTTAAGCCAGCAAAACTAGAGTGAAAATAGAGCAAAGATAAAGTGATCAATAAAGTTTTCAACAACTGTCTTAACATGAGCTTTCTCCGTGATTATGCTTAATTAAATCTTGCTTTCCCATATGCTCATAAGCTAAATGGGTTAATTGCCTTCCCCTTGGGGTTCTCTTTAAAAAACCTTTCATTATAAGGTAGGGTTCATAGGCTTCTTCAATAGTACTTCCTTCTTCCCCTATCGCTACAGCTAGAGTGTTCAATCCTACAGGGCCTCCATTATAATGGTCAATCATTACATTGATAATTTTTTTATCCAGCTCATCTAGCCCTTTTTCATCAATATCCAACATCTTCAATGCTTTTGCTACTAAAGTCTGGTCTAATAATTCATTCTTTTGAATCTGAGCGTAGTCTCTGGTCCATCGTAGCAAATGGTTAGCCACCCTTGGAGTTCCTCTTGAGCGCTTTGCTAATTCCAGGGCCCCATCGCTAGATAAATCTACATTTAAAATTCTTGCAGAGCGCTGTAGCACCTTCTGTAAAACTTCAGGATCATAGTAGTCTAGACGAAGAGTAAGAGCAAATCGAGAGCGTAAAGGGCTGCTAATAAGCCCCATTTTCGTAGTTGCTCCAACTAATGTAAAAGGGTTTAGCTTAACATTAACACTACGTGCACTAGGGCCATTATCAATAATCAAATCAAGAGAAAAGTCCTCAATAGCAGGGTATAAATATTCCTCTATTGATTTATTCAAACGGTGAATCTCATCAATGAATAATACATCACCTTCCTCTAGATTTGTTAATAAGCCCGCTAAATCGCCAGGTTTTTCAAGCACCGCTCCAGAAGTACAAACAATATTTTTGCCCATTGAATTAGCAATAATATTAGCTAGGGTCGTTTTACCGAGCCCCGGAGGACCAGATAAAAGGCAATGCCCAAGAGCATCGCCGCGCTGCTTGGCTGCATTAAGCAAAACATTAAGTCGTTCTAATACACTATCTTGACCTACAAAGTCCGCCATTTGTTGAGGGCGTAAAGGTAGCTCAAAAGTACTATCTTCTTTTTGAATAGCTGATTGAATATAACGCTCAGACATAGTTTTAGAGGCAAATTTAAAATATGCTTCTAATATAAACTTTTTCTAGTTTTTCCACAAAAACTTTAGATGAATTCTAAGCGAAAGGCTTAAATTCAGTATTTACTCTAGTTCGTCCGCATCTTCAACTAAAGACTCTGAAAATTCATCAGCACTTTGCTTTTCTTCAACTTTGGCTTTACTCCAGGGTAGAGCAGGGAAGGAAAAACTTGGCCAGCTTAAGCTATTGAAAAAAGTTTCATTAGAGAACTGCTTATTCACAAAGTTATAAACTTCTGTAGTTAATGACCATTTCTGTGAATTAGCAAGGTTGTACATCAGTATAGCTGTGCAGTTTAATGCAATCGTTGTTTTAAGGCTCTTTTGTGAATTTAGAAAGACGAGGTGAGATATAACACTTGAAATAGATATCAAAAAAACTCTATCTATGACAAGACAAGTCAACTCTTTTTCAAATGCAGCTGAAGCACGGTGAGACTCGATCTCTCTTTTTCTAAAAATTTGAGCCTTACTTTTTCCAACATCTATTTCTTCATCCAATGACTTGTAAACTTCTGGGGATGTACTAACTTCTGAAATCATAATTTATCCTTTTTTTGTTACTTAATTACTTATGTGTAAACACCAGGACTACATTATCTGAGTGTAAAATCTCCTGGCAAGGGTGTCTGTAAAAATAATTGTAGCGCAATTACGCAAGAGCTTAGAGGCAACTGAGTCAACTTCTTTTACCCCTGGTAATTCACCACTATCTTTAAGTTTGTTTAGCATTGTTTGCACTATTTCTGCCTGATAGGGCCCGTATGGATTATTTGATACAAACAAGCAGCTTTGAGTTTCAGGATAGCTCTTGAAGAATGCTTTAACAGTATCTTCTGTAATAGCTCTTTTTGTCTTTCCTGTTAGAGGATCTACTGTAGGTTCAATAGTGAATAGTTCAAACCGTTCCCTTAAAGCTGGCTCTTCAATTAATTGATCCCAGACTATAGAAGCCCCTTCATGTTGATACTGTGGAGTAGTACTAGGTGCTTCCCATCCTTCTCGATTAGTAAAGTGCTCTTGAGACAAATTAAATAAATCTTCGGGGTCTTTCTCTTCATCCCTTAGTAGACGCTTACCGTTTATATAGACTACTTTATTTACCTTAATGGCTTCATTTTTCCAAAGACTATCTACATATGCTATGCGCTCTCTAGAGTCCCAGGGGGTTCCCCCAAAAACAACCACCTTATCATAGTATTTACGAGAAGGAGTAATAGCTTCTACCAAGCCTAATCTTTTGAAAAGGGTAAGTAGCTTTTCATGTTCAGGATGATCATTCCAAGTCAACAAATCCTGGTGATCTAAGCCTTTTGGTCTTAAAAGGTGTGCTTGCATCCAGGCATTCCAGCCACTACGATCAGACTGGTCAGGAAGACCATTAGCTGTATTATTGTTAATTATCTTACAAACTTCGTAAAGATCTGGAGCAATTTTTCCTTCAAGCCATAAGGGAGCTATATTCTCTGAAATAGAGATAACTCTAGGGGTAAATTCAGGGCTTTTTTTAGAAACAGCTGTTGAAGCTCTTAGATTTTCAATAGCCAAAGAACCTACACTAGAGGCTTGCCCTTGCAATTGAGAGCTATCTTCACTTAACTTTCCACCTTGTTCTAGTATAACGGGACTAGAGCAAAGCTCTACACTACTTGTCATAAAGAAAACCTTGAAATAACTTTTTAAATATTTGCAGTATGCAAGCTTAGTAAATAAGCAGTGAAAAAAACAAGTTTTAGTTAAAAAAAGCTGCAATAAAAACGGTCAAGATCATTATAGGGGCTATGTACATCAGGGATAAGTGTAAGTAGCGCTTTAGCAAGGTTTTTCCATTCTTTTCTACTCCAGTGGTATCTCTAAAAAAGGCTTCTTTAGCGTGCTTTAGCACAATATATAATATTGCTAAGGCTCCGATAGGCACCATGATACTGGTAGTAACAAAAGATAAAAATTCAAAAAGAGACTGCCCGTAGATACTAAGGGATGGCATAGAAAGAGAGAGCGCTACTGGTAGGCCAATAATAAAAGCCATTAGTACTACTAATGCTACTGCTGATTTTCTTTTAAAGCTCTTTTCTTCAACCAGATAGTTTATTGAAGGCTCGAGAGCTGAAATCTCAGAGCTTATTGCCGCAATTAAAACCAGCAGCAGAAACACTAACATAAGAATTTTACCTATTGCCATTTGCTGAAAAGCTAAGGGCAGAGTTAAAAATAATAGCCCTTCTCCTGCAGATACAGGCATTTGATGAGCAAATGCAATTGAGAAAATCGCAACAGCAGATAGAAGTGAGATTAAAGTATCAACAAAAACTACAGGGAGACAAAGTTTGAAAGTATTAACTTTTTTTCCTAGGTAGCTTCCATAGGTAATCATCGTTCCCTGGCCTAAGCTTAAAGTAAAAAAAGCTTGTCCCAAAGCTAATAACACCACTTTTGAATCAATAACATCCCAACTAGGCTTAAATACAAAAGCTACTCCCTCAAATGAACCTGCAGCGGATACCCCCTTAATAGCAACTCCAAAAAGTAATACAAGCAAGACGGGCATCATCCACTCATTTGCTAATTCAATTCCTTTTTTTACACCTCTTGAAAGAATAAAAAAACAGAACAGTAAAACTAGTGCATTAAAAAAAAGCAGAGTAAGAGGGGTGGCGATCATACTGCTAAATTCAGCTTTTAGAAAACCCTGACTTACAGCAGAAAAATCCCATAAAAATAAAACTTTATAGATGTAATAAACAATCCAGCCACACACAATGCTGTAGAATGAGCTTATTAAAAAGCCTGTTACTATTGTGGCAAAGCCTGTTTTTTTCCACAGGCTTTTATTAGAGAAAAAATAAAAGGCTCCGGCCGGTCCTTTTCCGGAACTACTACCTGCCCAAACTTCTAGGCTAATCATAGGCAAGCCAAGGACAATCAGAAAAAGTAAGTAAAGGCAAAGGAAAGCTCCTCCCCCATTACTAGCCATGATATATGGAAAACGCCAGATATTTGCTAGACCTACAGCTGAGCCTACAGCAGCTAGTACAAATCCAATTTTTGATTGCCAGTTATCTTTAGCCATAATCACCTTGTTTTGGGTACTTTTACATTACGGAAAGTTTTGAATTATAGACCTATAAGTGATAACTTTCCAGGCTTATTAGAAGTTTCTTTATATAAAAGGCTTAAATACTACTATTTATTTTAATTAGGTGTATTTTTACCTATTTTCACCTGTTTTTTACACCCCTTAAATTTTTCTATCCAAGCAACTTATAGCTTGATTATTTATAAAAATTATGTAAATATGTTAATCAAATCTTAATAAAGACTCATTTAAATATGAGCTTATAAATATTTTCGAGGAGTTAAAAACATGTCTATTCATACTGATAACGACCTAGTAGCAAATGAAAGCTCTAGTGTTAACCCTAAGTCTGATTACCTTACAAAGGACGAGCAAATTCTTTATGGCTCTGACCCTCTTTTAAGAGCAAATATGAACATGTACCGTATGCTTGAAAGCATGCAAACAGAAAAAGCAAGCGAACTCAATGTAAAAGTAAAAGATGCTGGAAGTCTTAGAACGCTAAAATCTGCTCTTGAAGACGCAAAATCTGCTAACCAGAACTTTTCTGTTAGTAATCCTCAGATAGCAAAACTGCTAGAAACCGCTGATAGAATGGGTATAACTATCCCCTACAAGACAGATGCTGAAGGCGAAAGAGAACTTGATTCAGACGGAAATGAGTACCTATCTCTAGCAAGTCTAGAAGCATTTACTAAACAAGTTGGTACTTTAATAAAAAATACTGGTGAAGTGACTAAGATGGAGCAAATGAATCTTCAAATGATCATGAACCAAGCAAGTGCTAGCTTAAATATTGCGGTAGCCCATAGAAGAAACCAAAAAGAAAACTTCGATCAAATCATGCAGATGACAAGACGATAGTCAGAGGGGTAATTATGGCTAATATATCATTATCATCAGAGCTAAGTGACTATTTAGAGATAACTACTAAGCAGTCGCAAAAAGATTTAACCCTCTCTCTTACTAAAATAGAGAAACAGGTTAATCAGCTACGTGATACCAGATTAGAGGTTGATACGGCTCCTCCTTCAGCAGCTACTCGTATGCTAGAAGCTACTGAATGGCTAACAGATACGACAATTGGGTCTTCATCAGATAAAGCAACTGGACTAATGGCCTATGCTAGTAATGCATTTTCTCGAGTACAGTTAGCTCAAGCAGCTCAGACTTTAGTGGTCAACCCTGACCCAATAGCTAAAGTAAAAGCTGCAGCAGGAGTGTTGAGTAATACTATTTCCCTGGTATCAAACTCTTCGTATTGCCCTAAAGACCTTCAAACCCCCTTGTCAATAGCCTCTGAGTTACTTTCTGGTGTTATGGATAAACACGATCGTTTCTCAGAACCTAACCCAGATCAAATTACAGCTCTAACAAGAGTTCTTTCTGATTTAAAGGACTCAGTAGGTCCTTATTTATCTATGACTAAGTTAGAGCTTCTAAGATCTGCTAGGGATTATGCAATTGCAAACACAAGAAGTGAAGGCCAAAGTGACAAGGCTAAAATTCTTAAAGAAAGTGAAGAATT
>JAACFD010000073.1 GCA_009937555.1 Chlamydiales bacterium
TACAGAAGCCCCATAGTCAATCAATAAAAAACTTAAGGCTGCTAGAGAAGGCAGCTTACTTGTTGCCATTTGCTTGCCCTGAGAAATCAAGTATGAAAACTCATACAAAGCAACTGCTGTTAGGGCAAGTAGTATAGCAAAGACAAAAATGTTTACCCATAAAACTGTAGAAAAATAAACAGAAAAGAATGCTAGGACAAATGAAGACCCTCCAATAACAAAACGAGTTTTTAAAGATTCTTTATTCGCTTGCTGTGTTGTCATTAATTAGTCTCCTAAACGTCTTTCTCTTTTTTGATATTCCACTAATGTATCTAATAGACAATCAGGAGAAAAGTCAGGCCATAACGTCTTGGTTGATATAAACTCTGCATACGAAATCTGCCATAAAAGGAAGTTGCTAATCCGTTTTTCACCACTTGTCCTAATTAAGACATCAGGATCAGGCCATGCTCCTGTATCTAATTTTGAAGCTATGTAATCTTCAGTTAATTCATCTTTTGTAAGTTTGCCCTGCTCAAAATCTTCTAAGACTTTCCTCACAGCTCTTGTCATTTCATCTCTTGATCCGTAGTTAAGAGCAACAACAAAGTCCATCTCTCTACAGTTTGCTGTTTCTTTTTGAGACTTAGCAATAGCGTGATTTAAGTGATCTGATAGCTGGCTTAGCTCCCCAATAGCATGAAAGCGTATATCATTCTCTAGTAGGGTAGGGGTTTCTTTTGTTAAAAACTCTACAAATATCTGAAAGAGAGTATCTAGTTCTGCTTGATTTCTATTCTTTAAGTTTTCAGTTGATAATCCATATACTGTGAGTACTTTAATCCCTAGCTCTTTAGCAGCTTTTACAACATCAATTAAATTTCTAGCTCCACTGTGATGGCCTTCTCCAAGAATAAGCCCTTGCTGCATAGCCCATCTTCGATTACCATCCATGATAATAGCTACATGCTGTGGAATAGAAGTACTGTCAAGCAAACTTAATTGACTTTGGCTATAGTATTCTTTAGATTCTTCTGTCGTTTCTTCACATGAAGAAAGGCCTCGGTAGGTCATAATACTCCCTCTTTTAGTGTTTATCACTTTGACGAATCAAAGGATCACTCCTCACTTTTTAATACTTGCATGAAAGCGCTCTGAGGAATAGATACTTTTCCTATTTCTTTCATGCGCTTCTTACCTTTTTTCTGTTTCTCCCAAAGCTTTCTCTTTCTAGAAATATCTCCACCATAACACTTTGCTGTGACATTCTTAGCTAGAGCTCCTATGGTTTCTCTTGCAACAATCTTTCCTCCTATTGCTGCTTGAATAGGTACTTTAAATAATTGTCTTGGGATAACTTCTTTTAGCTTTTTACAAATAGCTCTACCCTTAGACTCAGCTTTACTTCTATGCACAAGAACTGAAAACGGGTCGACAACCTCTTCATTTACCTTAATCTCTAGTTTGATGATATCGCCTTTTTCATAGCTCTTAAACTCGTAATCAAAAGAAGCATACCCTTTAGTGATAGACTTTAACTTATCATTAAAGTCTGTAATGATTTCATTGAGGGGGAAGTCGTAAGTTAGTAAAAGATGGTCTTTATTAACAGATTCAGTTTTTATTAACTCTCCCCTCTTATCTTTTCCTAGGGACATAATAGCACCAAGGTAATCAGCAGGCGTCATTATATGGCATTCAACATATGGCTCTTCAATATATTCAATTGTAGAAGGATCAGGATAATGAACAGGGTTATCTAGTTGTAGAGGTTCTTTCTTTTGCATATGAACTTTATATACAACACTAGGAGCTGTTGTAATAATATCTAAATCAAATTCTCTTTGCAGACGTTCCATGGTAATTTCTAGGTGCAATAAACCTAAAAAGCCACAACGAAACCCAAAACCTAAAGCCTGTGAACTTTCTTGCTCAATGTGTAGTGCTGAGTCATTAAGCTGCAGCTTTACTAGAGCATCTCGTAGAGCTTCAAAGTCAGAGCTATCGATAGGATAAATCCCAGCAAAAACTACTGGAGATATAATAGAAAATCCTTCAAGAGGCTCTGGACAAGGTTTCTGGCTTAGAGTAACTGTATCCCCTATCTTTACATCTTCAGTCTTTTTAATATTTGCAACTACATAGCCAACTTCACCAGATGACAAGCTCTTTACAGCAACTTCATTAGGAGAGAAAATACCAACTTCATTTACATCAAAGTTTTTGTTAGTTGCTACGAGTTTAATGTTATCGCCCTTTTTTATAGAGCCGCTAACCACACGAATATAAGCAATAACCCCTCTGTAAGGGTCATATACAGAATCAAAGACCAGGGCTTTAAGATAATTATCATCAGTCTCTTTTGGAGGAGGAATGCACTCTACAATTTGCTCCATTAAAGCATCTATCCCTATACCTGTCTTGGCAGAACATGCAACAGCATCTTTAGTATCAAGCCCTATTATATCTTCAATTTGCTGCTTTACACCTTCAGCATCAGCAGCAGGAAGATCAATTTTATTTAGAACGGTAAGAATCTCTAAATCTCTTTCAATAGCTAAGAATACATTTGCCATTGTCTGAGCCTGTACTCCCTGAGCAGCATCCACAACAAGAAGAGCCCCTTCACAAGCTTGCAAAGAGCGTGATACTTCATAGCTAAAATCTACGTGTCCAGGAGTATCAATTAGATTAAACTGATACACTTCACCACTGCTATGCTTATATTCCATTGTAACAGGGTGGGCTTTAATCGTGATTCCTCTTTCTCTTTCAAGGTCCATATCATCTAGCATTTGAGCTTGAAGTTCTCGCTCTGATACAGCCTTTGTTGACTCCATTAATCGATCAGCAATTGTTGATTTACCGTGATCAATGTGGGCAATAATGGAAAAATTACGTATATTTTTTAAGGGAATCTTTTTATTTTTGTCATTCATGTAAAAGACTTAAAGCGGGTTAAGCAAAAAAACAATAAAGTTATTTAAAATCAATAGGGTAGGTATTAATAAATCGCCAATAATAACGTTTCTCCTCTTTATTTTCTAAATCTTTTTATAAAGCAATAAGGATTAAAACAATAAGCTAATGACTGACTTTACAACACTACACTTTATCGCGCCTTTTTTTGAGCAAGATATGCCTATGGGTAAAGAAACCACCCTACCCTCGCTTCTTAAAAACCATAATATATTTAATATTATACATTTGCTACCTATCCTATACGCAAAATCAGATGAGGCTATTCTATCTCTATTACCTGAAGCTGAATCTATAAGGAGCTATGCTAGGCAGGTCTTTTTAGATAGCTTCAAAAAAACTCTTGAAGAGCCAGAAATTATCACACAAGATGCATTAACTAAATACAGCTACCTGACGCTAGCATACTGGGGTCAACATCCTGCTATATCTAACCTGCTTACAAAGTCTCAACCCCCTATTGACTGGCAAACTATTTGCTTTGCAAACTCAAAAGAGTCAATCATAGACTTACAGGGAGACTTTATTGAGACTTTTCTACCTAGCTCTATTGATGAAATAATACAAAAACTAGAGAGAAGCCCTACTTGTAGGTGGATTATCAAAGCTCCTTACCAATCAGCAGGAAGCCACAATATCTCTCTTTTAAACTTTCCGTTATCAAAAAGAAAGGTGTCTAGCATTAAAAAGTTATTCTTAAAGAGCCCTCGTATTTTACTACAGCAGCACCTCAATAGGTTTAAGGAGTTTAGTTCTCAATGGGTAATAGAAAACAATAAATTGTTGTTTATTGGAGGGTCTAAGAATTTGAGTGATGACAGTGGCCGTTACTATGGTTGTCAGCTAGGCATTAATTTAGAGACTGAAATAGGAAAGGTATTCTTTGCTGAGCACCAGAGTTATTGCATGAGCTTCCTAAAAACCTTAATGGACAAGGGATATTACGGAGCAGTTGGTTTTGACAGCATGCTTTACTTAGATGCTAAGGGAGAGACAAAGCTGCTCCCCATTCTTGAAGTTAATGCAAGAGAAACTTTTGCTTCGCTTTGCTTTAAGATACAAAAACAGTACTTCCCTAATCACAAAATTCTAGCTAGTTTTAAGAGAATAAATGAGTCTCAAAAAGCTGTCTTTCCCGATAGGATAAAAGACATTGAGGGAAGGGAAAGCTACTTTAAACAAAATCTTTTCTTAGGTGTTGAAAAAGACTTAGGTTGACCACAGCGAAGCTTCTAAAGATCCTAGTGCTCTAGACAGAATAGGGCTCAATGCCTTTGTGCTCTGCTCTGCTGCTAAGCTTAGTAAACTAACATGTGTACTTCTGTTAACGCTATCAACATCAACTTCTTGAATATAGAATTTTGTTGACGTCAGTAACACAGGATCACTGTGGTGATCTAGGTGAGCTTCATAGCCTGAAATTTCAAAATGCTCTCCTATTAAGCATCCTCCTCCAACTTTAGCTACTAGATCATAGCTACAAGAGTAGCCTTCAATTTTAGGACGCTTACTATCATCAATTTCATTGTACTGTTTAGCTAAGTCTTCTCTAACCATAGGGGCGTTAAAAACTCTAGCACGCTTTATAAACTCAGGAAAGTTTACTGCTGTAAGCAGTGATAAAGCGCCACCTAGACTGTGGCCAATAACTTCAGCCTTGTGCCCTGTCTGTTGATAGGCTTGCTCTAACCATGCTTGTAGTTCTTCCTTACTAGCTTCAAATGCTTGCAACCCTACACCGCTATGATCAATATCTGCACGCCATGTTGCAATTGCATCCTTACTATAAAGTAAGGATTTTAAACCAGGTCTTGCTGATCCTTTAAAAATTAGGTAAGGAGGAGAAAGTACTGAAGGGTCTTTAGGTAAAAAAGCGTAACAGGGAATTTTCCCATCAACAAGAAGTTTTTTATCTACTCTATATTCACACCAGCTGTCATGCCCTACAGGCATACGAATAACATCCCCTTCTTTAAGTGGAACATAAGGCAAGGACTTTGCTAAAATTTCATGAACAAATAAGATCAATAAAGAACTGTACTCTTTAGGAAGTTGATGACTATAAGACTCTAAAAAATCTAAAACAGCTTGAATGCCCTTTAAAGTATCTCTTTTTAAATGAAAAGTGCCAAAAGCTAAAGAGTGAATAGTGGATTTCCCTGATTTTTTAGGAAAAAAATACCGACTTGTATTCTGCAAAGCAAGCTGAGCTACACTAATAAGGCTATCATGGGGAGAATGTTCTTTTGTTTTATTTTGATCAACTTCCTGCTGAGGAGTTGATAGCGGAGAAACTTCCTGATTGACTTGCATACTTATCTCTTTAAGTTTAAAAAAAGACTTTCAGCAAAAAATATAACATGTAAGGTATTTATATTCAATATCATTGCTATTTCAGATTAAAGCAATAGTCTGCTACTTCTTCCATCCCCTCTAAAACAGGTAATAAAATTTTATGAGCAATAATGGTTACTTGTCTTGATAAGGCATCAAGTAAAGAAATGTGGGTAGAATGGTTTATTCTATCTACATCAAGTTCTTGGAAACTAAATTTTTTAGTTGTTAACATGATGACGTCACTGTGGTGATCGAGATGCTTACAAAAACCTGAAATCTCATAATGTTTCCCTATTAAACAGTCTCCCCCTAGTTTACTTACTATATCTTGGTGACATAAAAAGCCTTTTATTTTTGGCTTAATACTGTCCTCTAATTTTTCATATATTTCTTTTAGTTCACGCCTTACCATTGGAGCATTAAATACAAATACTTCTTTTACGAGTGATGGAAATTTAATTGAACTAACCTGAGCAATAGCTCCACCTAGACTGTGACCGACACTAAGCACTTTCTTTTTAGAGGATTTTTTAGCTTTCTGGAGCCAATTTACAATCTTATCTTTAGACGATTCAAAAAGGCTCACCCCAACACCATTTCTATCAATATCAGCTTTCCATGTTGGAATTGCGTCTTTTTTATACATTAAAGAATTGATATTTGGAGGAGAAGAGCCTTTAAATAATAAAATAGGATGGGCATGTTCAGATATACGTCTTGGTAGTAGGCCAAAAACAGGAACTCCCCCGTCCATCATTAGTTTTTGATCTACATAATATTCTTCCCATACCAAGCTTTGAGATTGATTTATACAGGGGACTCTAACTATAGTGCCTGCCTTAGCTTCGCTATAGGCAAACTTCTTGGCTAGTACTTCAAAAGCCATAAAACAAATTAACTTATTATCAAAAATATGCTTTGCATATTCTTCTAAAATTCTTAGGAATAAGCGAGAAACTTCCAGTGTATCTACTTTTATGAGTTTGGTGCGAACCCCTAAGGAACGAAACTCTTTAGCTATTTCTTTTTTATGAAAAAAACCATGTGATATCGAGTGAAGAATATCTGCACGTAGTCGTGATAAGCCTCTAATAGCTTTCAGAACTGTTTTGTTAATAGATAAGATGGAGAAAGGACGACTTTCTTTCCCTACTTTCTCAGCTAACTCATTACCAATAAGAGACTGGGGAATCATTCCCGGCGAGGCAAGAACATCAACCATTATTTAGCTCCTAAGCTTATGTGTTTACACTCCCTCTTGTAGCCATTGAGTATGAAAAAATTCACCTCGTTTTTTGTCGCAACGCTCATAGGTATGTGCACCAAAGAAATCTCGTTGAGCTTGTATTAGATTTGCAGGCAATACTTCTGATCTATAGCCATCATAAAAAGCTAGTGCAGCAGAAATTGCAGGGATAGGAATACCTATCTCAGCTGCTGTTGAAACAACTTTTCTCCAACCTGTTTGCAACTTCTGCATTTCATTTAAAAAGTACTTATCAAAGAGTATATTAATCTGCTCTTCATCACTTTTATACGCGTTAGCGATCATATTGAGAAATTGGCTTTTAATAATACATCCACCGCGCCAAATTAGTGCAACTTGAGCAAGAGGAAGCTTCCAGTCAAAAAGCATGCTTGCTTTTCTAAGGAGCATAAAGCCTTGAGCATAACTAACAATTTTAGCAGCATATAAGGCTTGAAAAAGATATTTTTCCATACTTGTGTTTTGCCCTAGATAGTCTTTAGAAGGCCCTATTAACTTTTGACTTGCAAATACTCTTTCTTCTTTAATTGAGGATAAAAACCTTGAGAAAACAGCTTCTGATATTAAGCTTACTGGCATTGACATATCTAAAGACCCTTGGACTGTCCATTTGCCTGTCCCTTTCTGCGCCGCACAATCTAAAATTTGGTCAATCAAATCACCCGTTTTTTCTTGGTCTGGCACTCTAAGAATCTGACTTGTAATGTCAATTAGAAAGCTATCTAGTTCTTTGGTATTCCACTCACTAAAAATTGCAGCTATGTCCTGATTTTTATAGTTGAGGCCTCTTTTAAAAAAGTCATAAACCTCAGCTATTAATTGCATATCAGCATACTCTATACCATTATGCACCATCTTTACATAATGGCCTGCACCGCCTTCTCCTAAATAGGCAGAGCAAGCAATATCATCAACTTGGGCAGCAATCTTATCAAACATAGGTGCCACTTCTTTCCAAGCACTGGAATCACCACCAGCCATAATTGATGGCCCATGCCTTGCTCCCTCTTCTCCTCCTGAAATACCTACTCCTAGGTACGATAGGCCTTTATTAAGTAGATAGTCTTGACGTCTCTGAGTATCTTCATAATGACTATTCCCACCATCTATAAGAATATCACCCTTTTCTAAAAAAGGAGTCACTTTTTCAATGAACTCGTCTACTGCAAACCCAGCTTTAACCATCAGAATAATTTTCCGAGGACGCTTTAAGTTGCGAACAAAAGCCTCTAGTTCATAGAAGGGTTGTAGCTTATCTGGAAATTGACAGGATTCTTCAAAAAGTTTTGTTTTTTCAGAGCTACGATTAAAAACAGCAACATCATAGCCTTTTTCTTGAAAGTTTAAAACTAGGTTCTGACCCATTACAGCTAGGCCAATCAGCCCTATATCACTTGCTTTCATAAACATCCTTTTTTAAGAGAAGACAATAAGCGAAAGAGAAATTCTAACATTTTATTAAAAAAAAAAAAGAAAAATTTGCTAAACTGCCCTCTCTATTGTCCCCGTAGCTCAGCTGGATAGAGCGATTGCCTCCTAAGCAATAGGTCGTGCGTTCGAATCGCGCCGGGGACATTTTAATTTAAATAGTTATCAATTCCTCTAGCAATACCCCAGGCTACTGCGTTCAAGTACTTAGGGTCTCTTAAATCATTTAGCTCTTCTTCATTAGTTAAAAAACCCGCTTCAACCAGGATAGCAGGCATAACTGTTTTGCGTAAAACTTCAAACTTTGCTTTTTTAACCCCTCGAGAATCAGCTTGCGTATACTTAATAATACCATTTAACACATTTGAAGCTAGCTCTTTGGAGCTCAATCTCCTTTCAGAACTCAAACTTTGATGGTAAAAAACTTCTACGCCATCCGCTTCACTATTTTTAGAAGCGTTAAAGTGCAAACTAACAAAAACAGCATTTCTAACTTTATTTGCCATCCTGACTCTTTTAACTAAAGTTATGTAACGGTCACTATTTCTTGTAAGCACCACTCGGTAACCTAAATTAGAAAGGTGGTTCTTTAGAATTCGCGCTGTTGTGAGAGTAAAATCCTTTTCTTCAAATCTCTTATTAAAAGTAGCAATTGTTCCAGGGTCTACGCCCCCATGCCCTGGATCAATAATAACTACAGAATCATTTTGCAACTGTCTATAAACAAATGGAGCTACTTCTCTTCCTTGCCTAGAGCAGGAAGTTAAGCCGAAAATCAACAAACTAAAAAATAGTACAGCAAAACGCATACACA